>CBIGQT010000054.1:0-9912 GCA_966191655.1 uncultured Ginsengibacter sp. | reverse complement strand
ATGAAAGCCATACCTGGTTAGGGTTCACAGGCTTTATTAAATAATCAGTTATTTGTGAACCGATCGCTTCATCCATTAAGTTTTCGGTTTCATTTTTAGTGATAAGAACTATAGGAACCTGGTTGCTTATTTCTTTTATCTTTTGCAGGGTTTCCAGTCCTGTAATGCCCGGCATACTTTCATCAAGCAGCACTACATCTACCACATTTTCTTTTACATAATCAATTGCATCAAAGCCATTGCTCAATGATTTTACTTCATACCCTTTATTTTCCAGAAACATGATTTGGGATTTTAAGCTTTCCATCTCATCATCAACCCATAAAATTTTTGCTGCACTCATTTCGAATTTTTTTTATCTGATTCTAATATAAAAAATATTTTGTCGCCTGCCTTAATCATTAGTTATATTACACAAGCCATTCTTACAAATGTAATTTATTCCCTTCCCAAAAATTACCTTTGCAAAACTGTACAGGCATTTTAACAATTTAGAATAGATGGCATTTAGAAAAATAATCAATGATCCGGTATATGGTTTTATTACTATTGACGATGAATTGATTTACTCAATTATCTCTCACTCTTTTTACCAGCGCATGCGTCGTATACATCAAATGGCAATGGCGCAATTGGTTTATCCCGGCGCTGTTCATACCCGTCTTCATCATTCTTTGGGAGCTTATCATTTAATGTGTAATGCATTAAATGAACTAAAAGGAAAAGGATTTTCTATTTCCGCAGAAGAAGAGCAGGCAGCCAAAATTGCAATTCTTCTGCATGACATTGGCCATGGGCCATATTCGCACGCACTGGAAAATGTTTTAATAAAAAAAGTAAGTCATGAAGAATTATCGTTAATGCTGATTGAGAAAATGAATACAGAATTATCGGCCAAGCTGCAGACGGCTATAGATATTTTTAAAGATACTTATCATAAAAAATTTCTTCACCAATTAATAAGCGGCCAATTAGATGTTGACAGAATGGACTATTTAATTCGTGATAGTTTTTTTACCGGGGTGAGTGAAGGCGTAATAGGTTATGACCGGATTATTAAAATGCTCACCATACATAACGGAGCTTTAATGATTGAAGAAAAAGGAATTTACTCTATAGAAAAATTTTTGGTATCCAGGAGATTTATGTACTGGCAGGTTTATCTCCACAAAACAGTTTTATGTGCGGAAAAGATGTTAGTAAATATTGTTAACAGGGCAAGAATTGTGAAAGCACAAGCGCCCTCTGAACCCTTTAATAATTTTTTACACAATGATTTTAAAGACAATGAGATTGAAAAATACCTCGATGATTTTTGCCTGCTTGATGATTACGATGTTTTTTCTGAAATAAAAAAATGGACAAATCATCCTGATAAAATTTTATCCGTTCTTTGCAGCGGAATAGTAAATCGCAGACTTCTTAAAATAAAATATTCAGGAACTATAATTGATGATAACCTGTTTAAAGAAAAGACTGAATTGGCGATACAATATTTTAAAATTAGCAAAGAAGAGGCTGGCTATTTAGTGTTCACAGGTGAGACGGGAAATAAAACATATAGTAACCAGGATGAGCATATAAATATCCTGTTTAAAGACGGAAAAATTAAAGATATTTCAGAAGTTGATAATGCCCTTATAAATCAAACATTATTTGGCACGGCAAAAAAATTTTACATTTGTTTTCCAAATATCGAGTTATTATAGTTTTTAACTTTTAAATTGATTGATCGTCTGAATACATAGATAAAAAAGTATGGAGTTCACTGCAAAACAAATATCCTCCCTGATAAATGGGGAAATCGAAGGCGATCCTGGGGTTATAGTTTCATCTTTCGGAAAACTTGAGGGCGCAGAACCCGGTCAACTTGCATTTCTTGCCAATCCTAAATATGAAGAGTTTTTATATTCCACAAAAGCGTCCGTTATAATTGTTAATAACACGCAGCAGGTAGAAAAAAAAGTAAACGCTACACTCATTCGCGTACCTGATGCATACTCAGCTTTTGCGGTTATTTTGTCGGCATACGAAAAAATGGCTACAGCTAACCTTACAGGTATGCAGCAACCCGTTTATATTTCCGATACCGCTGTTCTGGGTAAAAATGTTTTCATTGGAGCATTTACTTATATTGGAAATAATGTAACAATCGGGAATAATGTAAAACTTTTTCCACAGGTATATATTGGAGATAATGTTACGATTGATGACGATTCCATTTTGTTTCCCGGAGTGAAAATTCAGCATGATTGTAAAATAGGAAAAAATGTTACCATTCACGCCGGTTCAGTCATTGGAGGAGATGGGTTTGGTTTTGCGCCCCAGCAGGATGGAAGCTTTAAAAAAGTTCCTCAAATTGGGAATGTTATAGTGGAAGATAATGTTGAAATAGGCGCCAATGCTACCATTGACCGTGCAACAATTGGCTCTACTTTAATAAAATCAGGAGCCAAGCTTGATAACCTTATACAAATTGCTCATAACGTTGAAGTGGGTAACAATACTGTAATAGCCGCACAATCCGGCATAAGCGGCAGCACTAAAGTAGGCAACAATGTAATGATAGGAGGCCAGGCAGGAATTGTGGGCCATTTGCAAATTGCAGATGGAAGTAAAATAAACGCACAAAGCGGAGTGAGCAAATCTATCAAAACACCCAATACAGCTGTTACAGGATCTCCTGCTTTTGATTATTCGCATGCTCTTCGCAGCCAAATATTAAATCGCAACCTTCCGGAATTGGAAAAAAGGATTAAAGAACTTGAGCAAATTGTAGAACGCCTAATTAACGAGAAAGTAACCGGATAAAAAATTTAAACAAAATTTTAAAATCTCACCTTGCGCTTGCAATCTTTAGTTCAATAGTTTTCATACTTTCGTACCCATGGAATCATTGACCGCTGAAGAGCAATATTTTCAACATACTATAAAGGAAGAAGTTATTATTTCAGGTGCCGGTATCCACACGGGCCAATCTGTAACAATGCATATAAAACCTGCAGAAACCAATACTGGAATTAATTTTCAAAGAATAGATCTCCCGGGCAAACCTGTAGTAAAGGCTGATGTTGACAATGTAATAGAAACCAACCGCAGCACAACCATTGAAGCTAACGGAGCCAGAGTTGGCACCATAGAACACCTGATAGCAGCTCTTACCGGAATGCTTATTGACAATGTACTTATAGAGATTGATGGTGAAGAAGTACCTATACTTGATGGCAGTTCGCAGCTTTTTATTGAGCATCTTTCAAAAGCAGGAATTAAAAAACAAGATGCTCCAAAAATCTATTATAATATTCAACATAACATAAGCTTTGTCGACGACGACAAAAAGGTTGAGATGGTTGCTTTGCCTTATGATGGATATCGCATCAATACTCTTATTGATTTTAATTCACCGGTATTGGGAACCCAACATGCTGACTTAAGAAATATTCAGGATTTTAAAAAAGAAATTGCGCCAAGCAGAACTTTTTGTTTCTTTCATGAACTGGAACTTCTTATCGCCAATGATCTCATTAAAGGTGGTGATATCAATAATGCGATAGTGGTGGTAGATAAGCCTGTAACGAAAGACCAGGTAGAAAGGATTTCAAAAATATTCCACAAAAATGATGTAAAGGTGAGTGAAGCCGGAATTCTAAATAACCTTACGCTTCGTTTTCCAAATGAACCCGCAAGGCATAAGTTGCTTGATGTTGTTGGCGACCTCGCCCTGGTAGGCTATCCTTTTAAAGCGCATATAATAGCTAACCGGCCCGGCCATTCCTCGAATATTAAGTTTGCAAAAAAAATAAAAGAGCATATAAAGAAATATAAGCACAGGCAGGACATTCCAAAATATGACCCAAATGTTCCCCCTTTACTTGACATCCAGGAAATTGAAAAGATTTTACCACACCGGTATCCTTTTTTATTGGTTGATAAAATAATTGAGCTTAGTGAAACACATGTAGTCGCCATAAAAAATGTAACTTATAATGAACCTTTTTTCCAGGGACATTTTCCTGGCAATTCAGTAATGCCGGGAGTATTACTTGCAGAAGCGCTTGCCCAGGCGGGAGGATTCATTGCCATTCCAAGAAATTCACCTGACAAATTCGATACCTATTTTCTAAAGATTGATAATTGTAAATTCAAACAAAAAGTTATTCCCGGCGATACACTTATTTTAAAGATGGAATTACTACATCCGATAAGAAGAGGAATTTGCGAAATGAGAGGTACCGTATATGTTGGTGATAAAGTAGTTACTGAAGCCATGTTAATTGCTCAAATAGTAAAAAGACCCAAAGCCTGATATATGATTAGTTCTCTTGCCCATATTCATCCTGCTGCGCAAATCGGTAACAATGTAAAAATTGATCCGTTTGTAGTTATTGAGGAAGGCGCCAAAATTAATGATGGTACTCACGTTATGGCCCACGCTGTTATCATGAAGAATACAAAGGTGGGAAAATCATGCAATATCTTTCCTGGAGCGGTTTTGGGAGCTATTCCACAGGACTTAAAATTTGATGGCGAAGAAACAGTTGTTGAAATCGGGGATAATACCACAATCAGGGAATGTGTAACGGTAAATCGGGGTACAAAAGATAAATGGAAAACAATAGTTGGCAGCAATTGTTTATTAATGGCATATTCACATATAGCTCACGATTGTATTTTAGGAGATAATGTAATAATCGCTAACTCCGTTCAGCTTGCCGGGCATGTAGAAATAGGTGACTATGCAATAATTGGCGGCATGGCAGCGGCTATTCAATTTTCCAAAATAGGAGCACACTGTTATATTGCAGGTGGTACTGAAGTTATAAAAGATGTTCCTCCTTATATTAAAGCAGGTCGTAGTCCATTAAGCTATGTAGGAGTAAATTCTGTTGGATTACAGAGAAGAGGATTTACTGCAGAAAAAATAAACAGCATACTCGAAATTTACCGCAACATTTATATGAAGGGACTAAATATTACGCAGGCAACTGAATTTATTGAAACCGAATTACCGGACACAGAAGAAAAAACTGAAATCATAAAATTTATAAGGGATAGCAAACGTGGCATTTTAAAAGTATCTGCCAAAGAAATCACTGATGAAAATTAGCCTGAACAACCTTGGCAAGCGCTATAACAGCGAATGGATATTCCGCAATCTTAATTTTCAATTTGATATTACCAAACACTATGCAATTACGGGACCTAACGGTTCAGGAAAATCAACCTTGCTTCAAATTATTGGCGCCTCAACAATCTATAACGAAGGGGAAATTTCTTACAAGGAATCAGGTAAAAATGTTGAACCTGAAAAAATTTTTAAAAAAGTTTCTTTTGCAGCTCCTTATCTTGACCTGGTAGAAGAGATGTCTCTCATAGAGTTTTTTACTTTTCATAAAAAAATGAAAGGTTGGATTTCTTCATTAAATACCGAAGAAATAATTTCTGTAATAAGCCTTAAAAAATCTTCGCATAAGCAACTCCGTTATTTCAGTAGCGGAATGAAGCAAAGGGTTAAACTTGCCCAGGCAATCTTCAGTAATGTTCCTGCAATATTATTAGATGAGCCCCTTACCAACCTTGATGACGAAGGAATTTTGTTATATCACTCACTTATAAAAAATTATTGCAGCAATCGCCTCGTAATTGTTAGCAGCAACGATAAAAATGAATATAGTTTTTGTGAAGAAACTATTAATATGCTAAATTATAAATAGCTTACCTGCTGCTTGCAATTAATAAATTTAAATCGGTGAATTTTAAATCAAACCTTTCACTAAGATGAAAATTAGTAAGTGCGCCTTTAAATAAATAAATTCCACTTCGAATATTTATTTTATACCAAACAAGATTTTCAAAGCCACCTTCATCGGCCATTTCCAGCATTAAGGTCATTAGTACATTACTGATAGATTGTGAAGCGGTACGTGCAAAACCGCTGGGAATGTTAGGAACACAATAATGAATTACGTCGTATTTTCTAAATACCGGATCTTTATGAGAAGTAATGGATGATGTTTCAAAACACCCGCCATGATCAATACATACATCAACAATTACACTACCAGGACGCATTCTGCTTACCATTTCCTCGGTAACAACAAGAGGTGTTCTTCCTCCATAAGAGGATAAGGCGCCAACAGCAACATCACAGGTTTTAAGTTGTTTTGATAAAATTCCGGGCTCTATAACGGAGGTGTATAAACGCACTCCAATATTATTTTGCAATCTCTTTAAGCGATAAATGCTGTTGTCAAAAACTTTTACACTAGCACCCATTGCCAGCGCAGTTCTTGCAGCCTGCTCTCCCACTATACCTGCACCTATAATGATAACTTTTGTTGGAGGAATACCTGAAATTCCACCTACGAGCACACCTTTACCATGATTTGCATTACTAAGATATTGACCGGCAATCAACATAACTGCACTCCCTGCTATTTCGCTCATGCTACGAACGATTGGATTGTGTCCACTGTCATCTTTTAGATTCTCAAAACTTAATGCGGTAATTTTCTTACTCATCATCCTGGCAAGAATATGTTGTTTCATTGCAGCAAGATGAATCGGTGAAATAATAAATTGATGTGTTTTTAACAGATCAAGTTCATCATCGCATACGGGTGCGCTTTTTACCAGAATATCACATTCAAAAACTTCTTTTTTACTTTTAGCAATCCTGGCACCAGCTTCACTGTAGTCCCTGTCAGAATAGCTAGCACCTTCGCCCGCTTTGCTTTCCATAATAACTCTATGGCCATTGGCAACCAACACACTTATTGCTTCCGGGGTAAGTGCAATACGGTTTTCCTGGAAAGAGGTTTCTTTAGGAATACCGATAAACAACTCAACTCCCTTTGGTTTTACATCCAGCGTTTCTTCAAGGGTTTCGTATTTAAAGGAGGGCGAAACAAAGGGTTTTGATGTGGCCATTTTCTTTTATAATTAAAGGGACTATAAAAATAATTTTTTATTGGGGAAGTTGAACAATCAATTTTCGCATATTATTAGAAAGCGTTTCTAAAGAAGTATAAACTGTTTCCGGTGGAAATAACAAATGAGCTTTCTCCGGCCATTCAACCAAACATACATTTTTACTTAAAAGACAATCTTCTATGCCTGCGTCAACAGCTTCTTCAACGCTCTTAATACGATAAAGATCCATGTGATAAATAATGCGGGCATTTGAATGATATTCCTGGATGATAGCATAAGTAGGACTGGTAACACTTTCTTCTACTCCAAGTTGTTTGCAGATTTCATTAATAAGCGTTGTTTTACCGGCACCCAACTGCCCACTAAATGCTATTATTTTATATTTATCAATTAATGAAATAAATTCTTTTGCAATTTTTTGAATGCTGCTAAAATCAAAAATAAATTCCATCAAAAGTATTTTTGTAAAAATAATACTTAACAGCAGAGTGATTTTTTTAAAATAGACTCAATTTCAGGTTCTTCATAGTTTTCAGTAGTATTTTTATATAAATCATTGTAGAAAAAACTATTTTAAAGTTTATCACAGTACATGGAAAATCCTGTTGAGATTTTGAAAAAATATTGGGGGTACGATGCTTTCAGGCCTTTACAGGCTGAAATCATTGACTCTATACTTAACGGTCACGATACACTTGCATTAATGCCCACCGGCGGAGGAAAATCAATTTGCTTCCAGGTGCCTGCAATGATGAAAGAAGGATTGTGTCTGGTTATTAGTCCATTGATTGCTTTAATGAAAGACCAGGTTGCCAATCTTAAACAAAAAGGCATTCCGGCGCTTTCCATTTATTCCGGAATGAGTTACGTAGAAGTGATGAAAACGCTTAAAAATGCGGCTTATGGAAATTTCAAATTTTTATATGTTTCACCGGAAAGACTCGAAACTGAATTATTCTTAGAATATTTTCCCGCAATAAATATTAATTTGATAGCGGTTGATGAAGCTCATTGTGTTTCGCAATGGGGATACGATTTCAGGCCACCATATCTGCGTATAGCCTCTATACGTGAGATAAAAAATGTTCCTGTTCTTGCATTAACAGCCTCCGCAACCATTGAAGTACAAAATGATATTTGTGATAAGCTTTCTTTCAAAAATAAGTACAACAGGTTTCAGCAATCTTTTGAAAGAAGCAATCTTTCTTATAGCGTCTTCACTCCTTCTTCCAAACAAAATAAATTATTAGAGATTTTAAAAAAAGTAAACGGCAGTGGCATTGTTTATTGCAGGAGCCGCAAAAGAACCAGGGAAATTGAAGAACTTCTTACGCTGAATGGTATAAAAGCCAGCCATTATCATGCAGGACTTTCTAATGATTTAAGAAATACTAGGCAGGAAGAATGGATCAATAATAAAACAAGGATTATCGCCTGTACCAACGCTTTTGGAATGGGCATTGACAAGCCTGACGTAAGAACTGTTATTCATTACGATGTACCGGATGCTCTTGAAAATTATTACCAGGAGGCAGGTCGGGCTGGAAGAGATGGTAAAAAATCCTACGCGATTTTATTTTTTACAGAACAGGAAATTAATGATTTAAAAAAGCAATCATTCAAAAGATTTCCTGATTTGCCAACAATAAAAAAAATTTACGCTTCCCTGGTAAACTATCTTCAATTGCCTTCCGGAAGCGGCGAAGATTTGTCATTTGATTTTGATATAAATGACTTTGTAAAAAAATTTAAGGTGGATGCTTTTACCCTAAATAGTGTATTAAAGATATTAGAGCAGGAAGAATTAATAAGTTACAGTGATCAGTTTTTCTCTCCGTCAGTAGTTGTATTTACTACTGAGAAAGCAGAAATGGAATTATTTGAAAAAAACTATCCGCAATACGATCCGGTAATAAAAGGGCTTCTCAGGTCTTACGAGGGAATATTTGACTATCCATCTGCTATTGATGAAAGCCATCTTTCAAAATTCATTTCTACAAAAAAAGAAAAAATTATAGCAGACCTTTTTGAAATAAAAAAAATAGGGATAATAGATTATACACCTCAAAAAGAAAATCCGCAGATAAAATTTCTCGAAAACAGGGTTAATACATCGGACCTTATTATTAATCAAAAAAATATACAAAAGAGAAAATATGCTTTTGAAAAAAGATTACACGCTATCATTGAATATATTCGGAACGAACATTCCTGTAGAAGTAAAATGATAGCAGCTTATTTTAATGATTTGAATGTGAAGCGCTGCGGTATATGCGATAATTGTCTAAAGGAAAAAAATATTACAATTACAAAAGAAGAATTTGAAAAGATAAAAGAAGGAATTAAAACATCAATTTCAACAAGACCTTTAAATTTAAAACAATTGCTTCCCGAAATGCATAGTTTTAAACAAAATAAAATTATGAAGATCCTGAATTTTCTACAGGAGGAAAATATTGTATCTATAACCGAAGACGGATTTATTAAAATGAAAAATAATTAGACCAAAATAAAAAAAGGGACCCAGATAGAAATCTAGTCCCACTTTAAAATCCAATATCCTATGAAAAACCGGGACAAAAATAGTGCAATAATTTGATAGTGCAATGAAAGAGAAAATCTTATTTTAATGTGGGAGGAGCTATGTATGCATAAAAAAAAAGGGACCCAGATAGAAATCTAGTCCCGCTTTAAAATCCAATATCCTATGAAAAACCGAGACGAAGATAGGGTGGAAATTACTATTAAGCAAGATTTTTTAAGAATTTTTCAAAAACAAGGAGGTCTGCCAGTGAAATTTATTTAACGGTAGATTCTACTGAGTATTAGGAAGCATGAGAATATTTAAATCTCATTAGTCCGTAAATAGCTCTGGAGCATATCAAATTTAAAAATAATAGGTATAAATTATTTTTCCCCGGTTATTCTCTCAATTTTTATTTACGATCAGAACCAGCTTTTAGTTGAACTTCTGCTTCT
>CBIGQT010000053.1:0-9934 GCA_966191655.1 uncultured Ginsengibacter sp. | reverse complement strand
CTCCCAATCAGATCGCCTAAGCGCCCGAAGAACAAAGCACCAAACGGTCGCACTACCAGTCCCGCGGCAAAAGTTGCCAATGTAGCGAGAAAGGCAGCAGTGGCATTTTCTTTTGGAAAAAATTGTGTCGAAATAATTGTAGCCAAAGTTCCGAAAATATAAAAGTCGTACCATTCAATGAGTGTTCCTACGGAAGAAGCTGCAATGATTGGAACCAGGCTTTTACTTTTCATTTTTTATTACAGCTTTTATTTTCCATTCAAATACCTGTGTTTCTATTTTCCAAAAAAATAATTGATATATTTAAAGTCAATTTGAGTAGTTCATATCTTCATACATGAAAATATTGATTTTTTAATCTTTTAAAAAAAATTTAGTGTATATGCCACCGTTAGTTTAGGTAAAACATCGCCGCCAGGTGAAATTTCATTTGGTTTTAATTGACTTTTATCGCCACCTCAACATGGTAGTTCTCTTCTAAACGCCCGCTTTGGTTATCCCTTTTAATATTGTAGTTTCTATTTCGCTTTATGGGCCTCCATGTCAATCTCAATAAGCTGGCCTTCCACGGCAAGTCCTTTTACTTCGAGCCAGGTGCCTGTAGGGAACTGCTTTTTATAAATTGAGTTACGATAGCCTAATACTCTTTCAAACTCCTTCATATCGGTGGTATAAATGTTTTCTGCAAATACATCGTCAAAAGTATAACCGTAGTGTTGCAGAATTTTTTCTAAATCGCTATAACAATTTTTCATCTGTTGCTCCATGTTTCCCGGAGCCACAATGATTCCCGAATCGTTCATACTTACGGCTCCGGAAATTTTAAGGTCATCGCCAATTTTAACTGCGTGGGTATATCCATAATCATGCTCGAGTTTTGGCCGCAGGTTAAAATATTCAGGCGTGCCCGTTGCCGCATGTTTCATTTCAATGCCTGTTGTGGCGTTGGTTGTATCAGCACTGTTGCAGGCAATAAATAATAATGAAGCTGCGAATACGCCTGCCGTTAGTGAACATAATTTCCCCATTTTTTTGTTTTACGGTTATTGATTGTGTGGGTTGGGATTGCAAACAGTTGTAAATGCAATCTATTTCTTTATAATTTAAATAATGCAATTTTTTTTGGTAACCTCTTTCATCGGACCAGGTTTTCTACCGGCTACACCGGGTCATAATAATTTGAAAAACTTCTCTCTTTTATAAGCCGCAGCAGTTAAATATTTATCCGGTTAGAAATTTAAAATTACATTGAGGATTTTTTGTTTCGATAAAAAAATTTACTTAAAACAAAAGACACCCGTAAAGATGTCTTTTAAATTAATTACTTGCAAGTTTTAAAATTTAATTCGATATTAAATTTCGTGACGCTTCATTGGCTGAAATTGCTTTGGGTTTTTTAGGAACTTAATTTTATATATGATTATTTCTTTATTCTGTTCTCAAACTCTTTACCGGATTTGCCACTGCTGCTTTTATTGCCTGGAAACTAACGGTTGCCAATGCAACAAGTAATGCAAGTATCGCAGATAAAACAAATACCCACCAATGAATATGGATGCGATAAGCGAAATCCTGTAACCAATGTGACATTGCATACCACGCTACCGGGAATGCGATAATCGCTGCGATTAAAACTAACTTCAAAAAATCTTTTGACAGCAATGCAACAATGGAACTTATATTGGCGCCCAGTACTTTTCTTACACCAATCTCTTTAAACCTTTGCGTAATGGCAAATGCTGACAAACCAAATAATCCGAGGCATGCAATGAAAATTGCTATACACGCAAATACCGTAAAAATGGTTCCCTGCCGTTGCTCCGATTCATATAGCTTTGTAAAATTCTCATCAAGAAAAGTATATTGATAAGGTATTTCAGGAAGATATTTCTTCCAGGTATTTTCCACCGCAGCTAAGGCACCCGAAATATTATTTCCAGTCAATTTTATTGAAAGCTCGTGGAAATAGGAGTCAGTTGGCGACACTGGAGGATTTAATAAAACTATTGGAACAATTTTTTGCCGTAACGATTCAAAATGAAAATCCTCAATAACACCTATGACCTTTCCCTTTGTGCCACCGTAGGCGAAGTCTTTGCCAACGGCATCCTGTGGCGATTTCCATCCGATAGCTTTAATCGCCGCTTCATTCAAAATAAAATTAGAAGTATCCATACTATAAGCCCGCGAAAAATTTCTGCCTGCAACTACATGTATGCCATACGTGGGTATAAAATCATAATCGGCCGATACCATTTTTATATCAGTAGTAACGGGCTTTATTGAATCACCCAAAAAAACAGAAGCTCCCTGCGCATCTAACAGCCGACCGGTAGGAATACGCGAAGAGCGGGCAACATTTTTAATGCCGGAGTTCCGCAACAAATCATTTCTGAATGCTTCATATTGCTGATTAACCGAATTATAATAAGGAAGTGTTATGATATGTTCTTTATCATAACCCAAAGAAGTTTGTTGCATATACCGCAACTGCTGAAAAACAATAACTGTAGTGATAATAAGAACTATAGAAATAGTAAACTGCGCAACCACTAATACTTTTCGAAATGAAATACCGCCTCCGCCAACTTTCACCAGGCCTTTCAACGTCTTTACAGGCTGAAAAGAAGACATAAATAATGCGGGATATATACCTGATAAAATGCCAACAGCAAATGGGGTAATAAAGAGAGGAAGCAGCACCTGCCATTTCAATAAGATACTAACAGAAAGCTGCTGCCCCGAAATCTCATTAAGCCATGGCAGGGTAAAATATAGAAGAACAAAAGCAATTAAAATAGCGGTCCATGATATTAATACAGATTCACTGAGAAATTGAAATATCAATTCTTTTTTTCTTGCGCCAATCACTTTCCGTATACCTATTTCTTTGGCCCTTAGTGCAGAACGTGCTGTGGACAAATTCATATAATTAATGCATGCAATCAATAATATAAAAAATGCAATGATTGAAAAAATATATACACGTTTAATATCTCCGTTAGGCTCCGCTTCATAATCCGTGTGGGAATACAGGTGTATGTCAGTAAGCCTTTGCAAACCGAGTGAAGTAAATTTTGACGCCTGCTTTCCGCCATATTGCATGCTCATGTGCTTATCAAGAAAAGCAGGAAACTTTGCAACCAATTTCTTAGGATTGTAGTGATCAGGCAGCACAAGAAAAGTAAAGAAAGAATTATTACCCCATTCGGTTCTCAGGTTTTCTGCTCCATACACAGCTGAATCTTTTAATGTATTGAAAGAAATCAACACACCGGGATGCATGTGAGAATTTACCGGAAATCCTTTATAGATGCCCGTTACCTTTACGTCAAACTGGTTATTGGATCTTAAAACTTTATTCATAGGATCCTCGTTGCCAAAATATTTTTTGGCCACATCTTCGCTCATCATAATGCTAAAAGGGTCTTTCAACGCAGTTTTAGGATCACCTTTCAAAACTTGTAAAGTAAACACATCAAATAAATTTTCATCTGCAAAATATACGTCGGGCTCATTGATAAGTTTCTCTTTATACTTTAAAGGAGTAGTACCAATATTAAACAACCTGGTCATTTTTTTTATCTCAGGAAATTCGCCTGGAAAATAATAACCAAAAGGAGGAGAAACCGTGCTGAGATTAAGTGACACTACACCATCCTGGTTATTAAAGCTCCTCGTAACCCGATAAGTATTTTCAGCATTTTTATTATACTTATCATAACTTAATTCATTAATGATATATGTTGTGATAAGCAGGCAGCAGGTAAGCCCAACCGTTAGTCCGAATAAATTAATAAACGAGATGAATTTATACTTCATCAGGTTACGCCATGCGATTTTGAAATAATTTTTTATCATAATAACTGATTGAAAAAAATGACAGTAAACACTTTTCAATCAATATACCAATGATGCAGATTATTGATAAAGAGCAATTTATTATAAATGAAAGACGGAAAAGTGTTCGTAAACGGACACTTGTAACCGGGAAACGGACAACTTCAATACTATCAAAAGTAATTTTTATTCTTCCATCTTTCTGATCGCTGCAAGAACGGCTCCTATCTGCCCGTAATGATAATAATCATGCTCAACAATTCCATTGATAAGATATATAAATGAATAGTTTCGTCCCGGAACTTTCGAATTCCATTGTTCAACCGGAAAATTTTTAATTGCAGCTATGAGATTTTCATGATGCGTTTTAAATTCTTTAATCAGTGCATTCCAATCACTGGGCTCAGGCCAGTCATTAAGAGAGTTATCTTCAATGTCAAAATTTCCATTTCCTGTAAGTTTCTGAACTACAAAATTCCTCCAGGCAATAATATGGGCTATTTGTTGCGCAACGGAATGACTATGATTGGCTGTTTTTTTAAAAGCGATAGAGGGTTCCAAAGAAAAAATTTTTTTCTTCATATTATCAGTTACCCACGAATTACCATCGTAAAAATCATTCAACTGTTTTAAAATTCTTTCTGTCAAAGCTTTTATTTCAACATTATTTTCCATTAATTAAAGTTTTTTTTTAATAAAAGTACAAAGTTGTAATAAAACACAGTTCAGTATTCAATCGGCTACAAAATGAATAAAATAACTAAACATTCTTTTTTTCTCCTGAATTATTGAAAATAGAATGTAAATTTATTCTCTAATCCTTCCTTCTGAATACTTCCCTTTCACTTTTCAATTTTATCTTAACAAAAAAAACAACAAAAATGAAACGATTATGGTTTTTAAAGACCCTGTTGTATGGGCTTAGCTTGTCTTTTTTATTTTCTTCCTGCAATTCCGGAAGCACAAATTCTGCAGATGAGACCACCACTGACACTACACATGCAGATACTTCCGCAACGATGGCGGCATCTACAACTGCGCCGCCTGCACCATCCGTAAGCCCTGCTTACGTATTAATTATTAAGCACAAAGTGGCAAATTATGATAAATGGAAAACATCTTATGATTCTCATGATTCTGTTCGTGTTGCAAGTGGATTACATAATTATGTAGTTGGAAGAGGTATGGATGATCCGAACATGGTGGTTGTAATTTTAGAAATGGATGATGTGAGTAAAGCTAAAGCGCTAACCTCATCTCAGGAAATGATGGACCGGATGAAAAAAGCCGGTGTAATTGGAAAATCTGAGATAAGCTTCGTGAAGGTAGTCATGAATGATACTACGAAAATTGATCAAAAAGGCAGGCTAATGATGAGCCATAAAGTGAAAGATTTCGATGCATGGAAAAAAGTATTTGATAGCGATAATCAGGCAAGAATGGATGCGGGTTTAGTTGAAAGGGGATTGGGTTATAATGTGGATGATGATCACATGGTTTCGATTGTATTAGCGGTAAACGACAGAAAGAAGGCCGATGAATTTTCAAAATCAAAAACCCTGAAAGATAAAATGATGGAGGGTGGCGTGGAAGGCCCTCCCACAATTTTCTATTATAATATTGTACAGAAATATTAACATCACCCTTCATTTAAAAAAAGCTATTGGTTAACGCCGGTAGCTTTTTTTTATTTTTCTCCATCATACTCATAACCAAACTATTATGAAACGGATGGAAATGAAAACTCCTGCTATATAATCAGTATCTACTGCATTTCATCCCCTGTGGTCAATATTGCCTCAATTTTACATATCGCAAGTATTCAGTAAAATCGTAATTTTTATTTTATTACAAAATGCTTATCTATTTAAATGACTGTGTTTCAAATATGCAATTTATTAAATAGTATTCTTACTTTATAATTTTTACCGTTTAAATACGTTAATAGTTAGATTAATTTATCATTCACTATGTTATCCGAATGTCAGTAAGACTGGTGATTTTCAAATATTGTTAAATAAATCAGCCAAATTATGAAAAAATTCTACTTTCTTAAAACCACTTTATCAATATTTATAATCGGGGTTTCCTTGTTTTTTTGCTTACAGATAAAGGCACAAAACTGCTCTCTTTTAACGGCAACATTTAAGAGTTATGAATCACGGTGCGCTTCTACCGGCTCAATAAAAGTAACAGCTACGGGCGGATCAGGGTCTTATAAATATAAAGCTACAGGACCGGTAGTTACGAATTTTACTTCCACAGATTCTATTACGGGATTATCTGCAGGTACCTATACAATTGAAGTTAATGATATCGTTACTAACTGCAGTTTTAAAGTAAATAATATTGTTGTTTTAGGATCTTACCTTGATCCAAGGTTTACACTATCAGGAACCGATGTTACCTGTGAGGGAGTAGCTAATGGAACTATTTCTCTTAATAATCAACAGGACGGAAGGGGGCCTTTCCTATATTCAATTGCCCCACCTTCTCCCATGGGAGTTGGAACATCTAATACAACAGGCTCATTTAATAATCTAATTGCGGGTGATTATAGTATAAGGCTGACAGATAGTTGCGGAGGAATTCAAACAAGGGTAGTAACAATACACGATTACACCTGGTGGATTGATTCTTATAGTTTTACAAAGATATCCTGCCAAATGGCGCAGGGATTTATCAAGGCTGTAGATAGCAAAGGCAACATCAGTACTGTTGGAGGCATTCCTGGTTTTATGTACGGCATAATCAGGCAACCAGGTGATACATTATGGTTTGCTTCTCCTAATATTACCGCTGATATTACAGGGCTTAGTTCTTTCCAGGTTGCAGTTAAAGATAATTGCGGCAAAGTTAAAACCGGGAATGCATCTGTAGATTCATCACCTTCTCTTGGAAATTCCGTAACTATTAGTAATAAAACCTGCGATAAATTTTCAGCATCAGTAACAGGTATGAAGAATTTTTTTAACCCCTCTTTTTGTCTATATAAGGATAGTGTTTCAATAGCATGTAATACAACAGGTGTTTTTAACAATGTCCACTATGGCTATTATTGTATAATAGCCATAGACGGTTGTACCAATACTTCATTTACAAGATGCTTCACAGTTACCCCTCCGACACTTAGTATCGGTAACAGTGTTTCAATAACCAAATAAACATGCGTGGATTTTACAGCTTCGATTACTGGCCAAGTTGGCCTTACTAATCCAAATTATTGTTTGTACAATTCGTCAAACACTTTAATAACCTGCAATAGCACCGGTGTATTTAATAATCTTGCCTATGGCAATTATAGTATACAAACAAAAGACGGGTGCAGGGATACAACGATAACAAGGTTCTTCAGCGCAAGCAGGCCAATTCCTAAATTTTATCCGGTAACTACACCCTCATACACTACCTGTAACAATTTTGGAGTTCTTGTAAAAGGTGATAGTCTTACCTCACCCAGCTTTTGCTTATATGATTCGGTTGGTAATCTTATAATCTGTAATACGACGGGTAAATTTGATAGTCTTGCTTTTGGAAATTACTGCGCAAAGGTTTACGATGCATGTTTAGACAGCACTTACACAACTTGTTTCACTGGTAAAGCAGGTACAATAAATAATGACATCACCGTTTCAGTGGTAAATACAGGGTGTAATCTTTTTACCGCCACCGTGAAAAGCAATCAACTTCAAAATGCATTTTATTCATTATATAACAGTGCAAATGGGCTTGTAGGAAGTAACAATACCGGAATTTTTCTGAACCTGGTACCCGATTTATATCATGTAAGTTGTAAAAATCCCTGCCCGGATACAACTATAACAGTATTTTTCAATATTTTACCGCTTATTCCTTCAGTTAATGCAAATGTACAATTGAGTAATTATGCGTGTGCAACATTTCAGGCAACAATAACCAACCCGGTAAATTTAACTACGCCACAATATTGCGTATATGATACCAGTGACGTATTGCTAACTTGTAATACAACCGGTGTATTCCCTAATTTAAACTATGGTTCATATACCATCAAAATTAAAAACAGTTGCTATGATACCACCATTATCAGAAATTTTACGGCAACTTATACGCCAATCACCCTTGCAGTAACGGCAAATAAATCCTGCGTATATGGTTATTCTAAATTTGATGTAACAATAAGCAATGCACAGCTGCCTATAAACATAAAGGTGTATAATGCACTTGGAAATTTACTTTATAATAATTATTACACCGCTTCTGTTATAAGCATTGATAGCATGCCGGGAATAGTTACGGGACAAACCTATAAGTTTATTGCAACAGATAGTTGTGGAAGAAAAGATTCGGTAAATGTGAATCCTACAAATAGTTCCTTAACTCATTCTGCTATCTCATTGGCTAAATGCCCGGGTAGTATATGGCCGAATGGCTCAGGTAAAATCGTAGCAGACGTTGCAACTAATATGGGTTCTCTTACCGTAACAATTATAAAAAAAGGCAATATATTATTATCTCCCCAGATAATTCCGAGTATTGTTGCAGGATCACTTTACACTTTTGATGATTTGGGTCCGGCAACTTATATATTAAGTTATAAAGCAAATGATGCGTGTAACAGATACATTTATGATACTGTAGTGGTGAATCCATACATATTTCCCAATTTACAAAAGTCGACTGCTTACCAATGTGATGTAGATGGTTTTACTGTAGGAGCGGTTGCTACTAATGGAGTTGGTCCATTCAGTTATTCAATTATCGGGAGTTCACCAGACACACCTTCAATTATAGCCGGGCCGCAGATCAACCCTCTCTTTAATATTAACAACGGAACAAGTTATAGTTTGATAAGGTTGCGGGCATTGGATGCCTGCGGCAATGCAACACTTGGAGACGCAAGCATTTTACCATTGGCAAATAATAAAATTGTGAGCACCGAAAATTGTTTTCTTCAGCCTACTACATTAACCGTTGACCCATTCGATAATGCAACTTATGAATGGTACAAAAAAGATAGTATCAACAGTACGGATAGTGTACTTATTTCAACCGGGTCTTATTCAACATTTATACCCACTGTGCTACCGGCAGATACCGGTGTTTACATTTGTCATATATCAATCGGGACATGTGTAAATCGTACCTATGTGTATCATTTAGATGGAAGCTGCTACAGTGTGCTGCCGGCCGCCTCCTTAGATTTTTCAGGAAATCTTGTGAATGATGAGATATTATTGAGATGGAAGGCAATTGACCAAAAAAATAATCTCAAAGAATATGTTGTTGAACGCAAAAGCAGCGACAATACATTTGGTGACATTGGCAGAGTGACTCCATTAAACCTGGAAAACTATTACTTTACAGATACAAGACCCGAAATCGGAAATAATTTTTACAGGCTAAGATTAATTAAGAAGGATAATACTTTTATCTACAGTAATATAATAACCATTAATAAAGCGAATGTATTGAATGGCATACTTGTCTTTCCTAATCCAGCAACAGATTTCTTTACCATTGATTTTGGTACTCCTTTCAACCACTTGTATAAAATTAAACTTATGAATTTGAATAACCAGGTAGTAAGTGAACAAACATTTAGCGGCAGTACAGGCAAAAAATTAGAAATACACAGAAACAAAGCTATCAGCAATGGTATATATATACTGAGAGTATTTGATTCCAATACTAACCAGGAGTTTGTTCAAAAAATTATCTTAAGGTAGAAGTACTGATATTGTTTTGGTATAAGCGAAATGTCCCTCATTCTTTACCAACCCCTGCAAAACATGCAGGGGTTTTTTATGTCTAATACATTTTTCTTAAGAAAATTTCAAAGATTATAAACAAGCTATTCCTGATTGGTTCATGATTGTATTCACCCACCAACTTTTCCGGCTTCTTCCTGGCTGGCATATTCCTCTTCAGGTTCCGGCAATACCCTCACCATTGAATTTTGCAATGAAATAACCGAGGAAGAAGAGTATAACCCAATTCCATTACCCGAATACACATAATCCATTAAGGTAAGTTTCACCACACCGTCGATGGACAATTCAATATAACGGCCATAACGTATAAGCCTGAAATGAAAAGTATTTTTTCCATCTAT
>CBIGQT010000052.1:0-9994 GCA_966191655.1 uncultured Ginsengibacter sp. | reverse complement strand
GCATCGTTCACGTATACATCACCAAGCTTGCTTAATTTTTCGGCAAAGGCCTCATCCCCTTTTTCTTCATCTTTATAAAAACGAAGATTTTCAAGTAACAAAACCTCACCCAGCTTTAGTTCTTTCGATTTATTAATGGCATCCTCGCCGATACAATCATCGGCAAATAAAATTTTGGTATCGCCTAATAATTCCTGCAAATGATTTACTAAATGTTTCAAAGAAAATTTATCCGAAGGGCCATCTTTTGGCCTGCCCAAATGCGACATTAAGATCACACTTCCTCCATCGTCAAGAATTTTTTTAATAGTGGGAACCGCAGCACGCATTCGTGTATCGTCCGTTATGTTGTAGTCTTTATCAAGAGGCACATTAAAGTCAACTCTTATTAATGCTTTTTCATTTTTAAAATTGTGCTTAGAAAATTTTGACATGTATTTGCTTTTATTACATTCTGCTAAATGAATGCAGAATTATTCTTATAGAAAATTATTTTTTGGATTTCAAAAGTATAGAAAAAGCACGAGTAAGTATAAGACACCTTTATGATTAATTAATGTACATTTTTAAAATCAATGGCATTCGCAACCGGGTGGTTCGCAATAAAATTATAGCGGCGAATTATAATCTCCAATACATAACGGACATACATCTATATTGTTAATTTTTTATCACTTTTTTAAATTCCTCCAACTTTTTTTATGTTAGATTTGATTATATAAATAAAACCCTACTATATTTGTGGGGTAATTAAAATGAAGAATATTATTACGATATTTTTTAAATCTCTTGTACCCATAGTTATAAATACGTGCGGACACTGTATGCCGTAAGGCATTATCAATTTATATTACCTGTCGGGGCTTTGCCTTCTATCCTTAAGAAAACATTTATAATTAATCATTAAAAAAAGTATTATGAGCAATTTACATTTTGAAACACTGCAGCTTCATGCAGGCCAGCAGGCTGACTCTTCAACAAATGCAAGAGCGGTTCCTATTTATCAAACCACTTCGTATGTTTTTAATAATTCCGAACACGCTGCCAATTTATTTGGATTGAAAGAATTTGGAAATATTTATACCAGGATCATGAATCCTACTACAGACGTTTTCGAGCAACGCATGGCAGCACTGGAAGGCGGAGTTGCAGCATTGGCAACATCTTCGGGGCAGGCGGCCCAATTTTTGGCGCTCACTAACATTTTACAATCCGGGGACAATTTTGTTTCAACAACATTTCTATATGGCGGAACATTCAACCAGTTTAAGGTATCGTTTAAACGCCTGGGAATTGAAGCAAGATTTGCTGAGGGCGATGATGTTGAAAGCTTTGTAAAGCATATCGATAAAAATACAAAAGCCATTTATTTAGAAACAATTGGTAACCCGAGATTGAACATTCCTGACTTTAAAAAATTTGCTGACCTGGCCAAAGAATATGATCTGCCTTTAATTGTTGACAATACTTTTGGCGCAGCAGGTTATTTATTTCGTCCGTTAGAACATGGCGCCAATATAGTTGTGGAATCGGCAACCAAATGGATTGGAGGGCATGGGACCACTATTGGCGGTGTAATAGTTGATGGCGGAAATTATAACTGGGGCAACGGGAAATTTCCTCAATTTACTGAACCGTCAGAAGGTTATCACGGATTAAAATTCTGGGACGTATTTGGCGAAGGTAATCCGTTAGGTTTACCAAACATTGCTTTCGCAATTCGTGCAAGAGTAGAAGGACTTCGTGATTTCGGACCTGCGCAAGCACCTTTTAATTCATTTTTACTTCTCCAGGGATTAGAAACTTTATCGCTTCGGATGCAGCGACATGTTGATAATGCCCTGGCACTTGCTCAATGGCTGGAAGCCCACGAATTAGTTGAATTCGTAGAGTATCCCGGGTTAAAAAGCAGCCCTTATAATGCTTTGGCAAAAGAATATCTTCCAAATGGCTTCGGCGGCATTTTAAATTTTGGCGTTAAAGGTGGAAAAGAAAATGCCAGTAAATTTATTGATTCATTAAAATTAGTAAGCCATTTAGCGAATGTGGGTGATGCAAAAACATTAGCCATACATCCTGCTTCTACAACTCATGAGCAATTAGACGAAGCAGCACAAAAAGCTGCGGGAGTTGAACCAAACCAGGTTCGCATTAGTGTAGGCATTGAACACATCGATGATATTAAGGCCGATCTTGAACAAGCTTTTAATAAAGTTTTTTCAAAAGAGTTGTTCGGATAACCTTTAATGCTGTAAATACTTAATACCGGCATAAAATAATATTTTATGGATATTATTTCATGTCGGTATACATTTGCATTTTTTAAAAAAATTGAACACTTTATTTTGTCCTATAGCATATACAAATCCGATCATCCCTTTAAACTGGAATCAGGAAATATATTGGCCGGATATCATTTAGCATATACAACTTATGGCCGACTCAATGCTGCAAAAGATAATGTAGTTTGGATTTTTCACGCACTTACGGCTAATAGTGAACCGGCAGAATGGTGGCCGGGACTCGTCGGGGAAGGGAAATTATTTGACCCCGAAAATTATTTTATTGTTTGTGTAAACATGCCCGGCAGTTGTTATGGAAGTATTGGACCGCTTGATATCAATAAAGAAACGGGCACACCCTTTTATCATGATTTTCCTTTTTTTACTCCACGCGATATGATTCGCTCTTATAGGCCATTAAAAGACTATCTCGGAATAAAAAAAATAAAAATTGGTATTGGTGGCTCAATGGGAGGGCAACAATTATTAGAATGGGCAATTGAGGAGCCCGGGCTCTTTGAATACATCTTTCCGGTTGCAACAAATGCACAGCATTCTGCATGGGGAATTGCATTCAATGCCTCACAACGGCTTTGCATAGACGCAGATAATACATGGAAACAAAAAAGGTATTGAAGGAATGAAAGCAGCCAGAAGCATTGCATTAATTTCTTACAGGCATTACGATACGTATCATGCCAGCCAGGGTGAACATGAAAATGAAAAAATTGAAAATTTTAAAAGTGAATCTTATCAAAAATACCAGGGAGAAAAGTTAGCAAGAAGATTTAATGCCTTCAGTTATTATTTTTTAAGTAAAGGGATGGATTCGCACAATGTTAGCCGTGGCAGGCCTAGTATTGAAGCTGCTTTAAATAAAATTAAAGCAAAAGTGTTAGCGATAGGAATTGAGACTGATATTCTCTTTCCATTAAGCGAACAGCAATTGATTGCAGCAAGTGTTTCTAACGGAAAATTTATTGCCATTAAATCTTTATACGGCCATGATGGCTTTTTATTGGAATCGGAACAAATTCAACACATCATCACTGGTTTTCTTGCAAATACAAAACAATCTAAAATTTTGAATTAATAAATAACAAACAAAGAAATGACAGCACACAGGAGATTAACCATTGGATTATTTGGATTTGGTGTAGTAGGCGAAGGTTTATATAAAGTATTGCATCAAACGTCTTCTTTAAATGCAACTATTAAAAAGATATGTATTAAAGATCCCGGCAAAAAAAGAAACGCACCTCCCGAATTATTTACAACAGATAAATATGAATTATTAGGTGATGAAACGATAAATGTGATTGTAGAAGTTATTAATGAATCTGAAGCTGCATTTCAAATCATTTCAACAGCATTAACTAACGGTAAAGCTGTAGTAAGCGCCAGTAAAAAAATGATTGCAGAACATTTACCGCAAATACTACAATTACAACAGGAAACAGGTATGCCGTTTCTTTGTGAATCTTCTGCATGTGCGTCTATACCTGTCATTCGTAACCTGGAAGAATATTATGATAATGATCTTTTACATTCTATGAGGGCTATTGTAAATGGTTCCACCAACTACATTCTCACTAAGATGTTTGAAGATAAACTCGATTTTAAAACAGCATTGTTGCAGGCGCAGCAATTAGGCTTTGCCGAAGCGAATCCTACCCTGGATATTGATGGTTGGGACGCTGTTCACAAGTGGGTTATTTTGTTATGCCATGCTTACGGTATTGTTGCATCCACTAATGATATTTTATTTACCGGCATACAAAACGTAAAAAAAAATTATGAAATACGATTGGTGGCTCAGGCAAAAAAGTTAATAAATGGGAAAATAGCCGCCTTTGTTTTACCGCAATTTGTAACACACGATGATCATCTTTCATTTGTAAAAAATGAATATAACGGTGTCGTAATTGAGAGTTCTTTTGCCGATAAGCAATTTTTTTATTTTTTTTTCGCCGGCAGTTTTCCAACGGCTTCTGCCGTGCTGAGCGATATTTCAGCGCTGCGATATGATTATAAATATGAATACAAAAAACTATACCATCACACTCCCAACCAACTTACCAATGATTTTTATGTGAGGATTTACGTGAGCTTTGATGAATGGAATTTTATTCCGCGTGAAAAATTTGAATGGATAGAAGAATGGCATGCACAGGAAGAGAGGAAGTATTTAATAGCAGTTATACACTTTAATCATCTTATCGAAAATGACTGGTGGAAGAAAAACAATACTTCAGTTATTTTAACACCGGATGCCATTATTGAAGATATCGAATTAAGAAAGCTGAAAAAGAAAAGTTTAGAGTTAGCTGGTATCAGCTGATAATTTTTCTTCGTTTATGATTGCGTTAGTTACCTGAAAATAACTTTTTGAGTAAATTGTTCATTATTGTTTTGGTCAATAATTCTTACGATATACATACCTGTGTTCATGGCTTTTGTTCTGGCAATTTGTAATTGATTATTAATGCCGCTCAAAAAAGTTGCTTCACTTATAAGCTGGTTAACTGAGTTATATAAAGAAATTTTATAAACATGGTTATTGGTATTACCGAAATCTATTTTAAGCAGATCTCTCACCGGGTTTGGGTAAACGGTTATATGCGATTTCATCCCTTTGCCATCCAATTCAATAATTTTACTATAAGTATAACTGTTATCGTTGCTGATAAGTTTAAGCCTGTAAAAGTTTTTGCCAGGGTCCGGCCTGTTATCTAAAAAATTATATTCAACATTATTTCTTAAAGTTCCCACTGGATATTTAACTCCGATTTCGTTAAAGCTGTTATCACTACCTCTGTGCTCTATGATGTAATTTTTCAAATTGCTTTCGTTATTAACTTTCCAGTTTAACAAAATTTTATCATCCATATATTTTCCACTGAAATCAAGCAGTGTTAAAGGAAGCGCCACATAGCAGCTTGCATCTAAATCATATATATAAGTTCTGTTTACACACCCACTGTTCACGGCAATATGACATATATAAATTCCCGTATCGGAAGGCAAAATACTTGAAATAAAATAACTGGAACCCGTACCTATTAAGGTACTATCTATATCTGAAATATTTGCTTTTTTATACCATGAATAAGTAGAGTTATAAATACTATCAACGCTCAAAGTAGTGGGTTGCAAAAAGCAATTTGATGTTGCATAAATATGATCTATAGCTAAGGGTAATATACTTGCATCTGAAAGAGTAGCATTACCACATGCATCGAGAGCTCTTAATCTTATTAACGAATAGTTAGTTCCATTGTCAATATTAAATAAAGAACTTGCCTGTGGACCCGCGATTATAGATGGAGCAGCGGGAGTACTTCCAATTATTTCGTAAGTGAAAGGCCCTACACCATTTGATACGACAGCACCCACGCTGAAGCCATTTACATCGCATTGGTAAGCTGACGATCTGCTTAAATCAGGAAACTGGTATGGCGCAATTGTTACCGTATCATAATAATATGCATTACACGCATCATTAGCTTTATAACTAATTATATATGTGGCCGGGCCAAGATCATTAAAAGTATAAACACTTCCTGAAACGGTGCTCGGATTTAATTGAGGAAACAGTAAAACATTATTTTTTTCGATTATCCTAACGGTTAGTGAACCCATATTGGTCGATGCCGTTGTCAATATATCCCCGGAACCGTTTAGCCAGGAACCTCCGGGACATTTTGAATTGACGCCCGGTACATGATTCAGATAGCTAACCGTTGGTGAAACAATTGTAGAATCAATGCTGCCACAACTATCTGCAGCAATAATTTTATAAGAATCACCGGGAGCCAAGCCGGGTATACTATCTATATTGAAATTAGTACTGCTGTAAATTCCTTCATAAAATAAAGAATCGCCCGGAGCATATATTTTTATATCAAATGGCGAACCTCCACCTGAAATAGATACATTTAATTTTGAATAATTATAAGAACAGGATTTATTGGCTGTTACCGTAATACTTAGCGGTGATAAGGCTTTTGTAAAACACCTTGTGATTGTTGTATCATAGCAGGAATCAATAATCTTAATACAATAGGAGCCGTATAAGAGGTTATTAAAAATACCATTTGTATTGCAGCTTAATTGTACATCATTACTATCATAAATACAATATTGTGGATTGGTTAAGTTATTTTGACCTGAAATTTTTGCATTAAAAGTAGTACAGGTTGTATTACTAATATCTACATTTGAGTTTACAGATGGTATTGGTCGATCAGCATTGAAACAAATATTTAATGTTGTATCAGGGCAACTATTTTGTGCCTGGATACAATAATTGCCATAAGGCAGATTATTAAAAATACCCGAAGAATCACAACTTATTAAAGTGTTAGCCGTATCGTATAAACAATAATAAGGTTGTTTCAGATTGTTACTGGAAACAGTAGCTGTAAATGATGAACAATCCTGGTTTGATATGGAAACATGTAAATCATTAACAATTAAAGGCGGTCCTCCTGTAAAACATCTTATAATGGTTGTGTCAAGGCAAGCATCATGAATATGAACACAATAATTTCCTAAAGGAATGCTGTCAAAAATTCCTGTAGAATCACACTGTATTAAGTTTCCAAGACTGTCATATAAACAATAACCAGGGTTTGTGAGACTATCTCCTTTTACATGTATTCCAAAATTAGTACAGTTGCTATAATCAGGAATTATAGAATCAACGATTGGAGTTGGTCGTATCGCAGTAAAGCATCTTGTAATAGTTGTATCGATGCATCCATCTTTTGTTTTAATACAATAATTTCCGTAAGACAGGTTATTAAAAATGCCTGTGGTGTTACATGTAATCAAATTATCAAGAGAATCGTATAAACAATATTGTGGATTGGTTAAATTATTTTGACCTGTAATAGCTGCAGAGAATGATTGACAAATTTTATTAGATATTTGAACATAATCATTTACAGATAAAATTGGGGGAACTGCGGTAAAACATCTTGTGATTGTAGTATCAGTGCAATTATCATGTGCCTTGATGCAATAATTTCCATAAGGAAGATTGATAAAACCTCCGGTGCTATTGCATTGCAACTGGGTTCCTAAAGCATTATACAGGCAAAAATCTCCATTAAAAAAGTTAGTAATACCGGTTATTGAAACGGAAAATGAATTACATGTTTTATTATAAATATTTACTGATCCATCAACTGAAGCTATTAATGAAACTGAGGTATTGAATTTTTTAATGTTTCCGCAGGCGTCCCTGGCGATGACTTCAAAAGTTGAAACTCCTGAAAGTTGAAAAGTAAAATAAGGAGAAGCTGACCATAAAGTATCACCTGGATGCCTTACAATTCCGTAGGTGAAGCCGGGAATACCACCGCTGGTACTAAAATTACCTTTGCTATCCGATACCTGGATATAACCCGTGGCTGAATCACAGGAAATTTTATTGAACACATACGAATCAATATTCCAGGTATAGTTATTTATAGTAACCTGTCTGGTTTGAATTCCGCCGCAGGAATCAGTGAGGCGAATACTATAAGTGCCGGCAATTAAATTATTAAAGATACCGGTATTATTAGAAGTGCCAATGCCCATCGGTGATGGAGCCACTATTGCAAATTGAAAAGGAGACCGGCCATTTGATAAGTTATCAATTGTTATACTACCGTTATTGCTATTATCGCAACTAACGTCCGTGCCAATTAGAGTAAATCGTGGGTCTTCGTATGAACCGGTAATTACGACTCCAGTCTGAGTGTAGGTACAATTTGTAACAATATCATTAACAAAAACTGTATACATGCCGGCAGATAACCCGGTAATAGAATCTGCAGTGGTAAAATTTGTATTAACAGGACCAACTGCCTTATATTTATAAGAACCCGAACCTCCTGAAGCCAGTACCTTTATAGAACCGGTGGCAGCGCAGCGGGATTCTGAAGTTACAAAGGTTGCGTGAAGAAGCGAGCAGCTCTGACAGAGCACTTTATTTGAAGGAATAATGCAAAAGCAAAATATTGTTATTAATATATGTAAATAAAGGCTTCGCATCAGAATGTTGGATTTGTAAATTTCGGTTTCATTCATAAAACCTGAAGTCCACAATAAGCTAACGCATTTTTAAGCTTATTATTGAGCAGCTTTGCAGGATAAATTGTGATGATTGTTTGTTCTATGTGCGCCAGATCATCGTTTAACAGCTTAACGATAAACCTTATTCTATAGAGGTAATTTATTATTCTTTAAAATAAATATTATACATTTACAAAACGTATTCGTCTGCAAAAAACGGTAATTAGTCGATAATATCGGGTAGGCTTTATTAATTCAGAATTAAGGCTTAACTGTATTCTGATAAATTAAATAAATATTTTAAACTATTATGTCAGAAACTGCTGCACCATTAAAAAAACAGGATTTTGTTTTTATTAAATCTGAATACAAAATTGTGAAAATTAAATTTGATGATATACTTTTTTGCAAGGGAATGAAAGATTACATTCAAATATATGTAACCGGTAAAAGCAATCCTATAGTTACTCTTAAAAGTCTGAATACATTTGAAACAAAGTTACCTGTGGATAAATTTATAAGAGTGCATAGATCCTATATCGTATCAATACTTCATATTGATACGATATCTAAAAGTGAAATTTCAATAGGCAAACAAATTGTGCCCATAGGAAGTATTTATAAGCCAGACTTTTTTAAGATGGTTGATATGAATTCTTAAAAATATTTTTGAATAGAAGTTTTAAAAAGAGATATTTAAAGAATCAAGTTCCCTTTTATTTATAGAAGGAATCTGGCCCTTTATTAATTTTTTAATGGCAACTTCCGAAGTTTTTAAAGCATCTTCCTTGCTTTTAAATGCTTTATTCCCTTCAATGACTGGTATAAAGTCCTGGTGAATATATATTTTGTGATCTACTAATATATTATAGCCCCAGCCTTCTGGAGTTCGAATTGCAACTGATTCTACCTTAAATATTTTATCATTACTTTTTTTATTGGATTTAATTGAAAATCCAATAAGGAATAGCGCAATCAAAAGTATTCCGGCCGGAATAAAAATTTTCTTAGTCATTTGCATTGTATGCCTCGTCTGGATGAAATGTTCTTAAATCATCAAATGGTAAAGTACTGCTTCTGCCGGTAGCAACATATCCGCCAAGACTTACACTAAATCCAACTGCGCCTGTTCTTGCAGCGCCTTCGAAAGCTTGCTTACTGGTCCATAAATCGTTTGCGAAATCGTATTCCCAGGTTGAATTAAGTAATGCCCCATTTTCTCCGGTTGTAATATATGCTTTATCGCCTATTACAAAAGCTGCCGCATTTGAACGAATAATATCTGCATAATTATCATCGTAGCTATCGGTACTTATGTTTGCTATTTGGCGCAATTGCGTCCACGAAGAAGTAGAAGGATCAAAAGACCAAAAATCATTAACCGGAATTCCATTATTGATTCCTGTAACAATATATCCTTTATTAGCATGTACAAAAGCAACTGCTCCCAATCTTTTTGAGCCGCCAAAGCCGGGCACTGATGTCCACGAATCTGTTTCAGGATCATATTGCCAAAAATCTTTTAGATAATTACCATTAAAGCCTGTTGAGATATAACCTTTATCTGCTATTGCGAAAGCAACTGCATCGTATCTGGCGGCCGTATGGTCTGGATCTGAACCGCCAAAATCTGCTTTTTGTGTCCA
>CBIGQT010000051.1:0-10051 GCA_966191655.1 uncultured Ginsengibacter sp. | reverse complement strand
GTTTAGTTCCTGTTGATTTCAGGGGACTGGAGCATGAGTTGGTGAATTAGATATATACTTCTTTTCAAATTTAGACTCAAATACTTACCTTTGGCGTTACTAATTCACTGCTGGAGATGATCATTACATTTGGAAATTCTGACACTGAGAAAATTTGGAACGGTAAGAAAGTAAAGAAACTTCCAAATGAAATTCAAAATGTTGGAAGGAGAAAACTTAGAATGCTAAATAACTCAATTGATTTGGCAGATTTACGGATACCTCCGTCAAACAGGCTTGAAAAATTATCAGGAAAGTTAAAAGACTTTTACAGCATTCGTATCAATGATCAATGGCGAATTATTTTTACATGGAAATCAGGGAATGCTTTTGCCGTAGAAATTATTGATTATCATTAATATTTATAACATGACAAAACTTAAAAATACTCATCCTGGAGAAATTCTTCTTGAAGAATTTTTAATTCCATTTAATATCTCTGCGTATAAGCTTGCAAAGGATATTGCAATACCGCAAACAAGATTATCTCAAATCATCAAAGGCAATCGCAGAATCACTGCTGACACCGCTTTGAGGTTAAGTAAATACTTTGGTAATTCTGCAAAATTTTGGCTGGGCTTACAGGATGATTTTGATATTGAAGAACAGCTTTTCGTGAAAGGCTCGAGCATGAAGTCAATAAAAATATTCAACGAAAAAGTCGCATAAGATTATGCGCTTTTTGTTGAAATTTTATTAGTTAGTTAGCTTGCCAATACTCCCTTTACCACCCGCAAAAAAAACACTTTTCCCTTTTTTTGCTTTCCTGCAAACATTAAAGCTTTCTTTTGAAATCCATTTCCACGTATAGCCGTCATCGTTAGATATATCAACGCCATTGATGCCGCAGGTTATCCATTGTTTGCCATCAATATACTCCACGCAACTTCTGTAACCAAAAGGCGGCGTTAAGGGATAAGTCCATGTAGTACCACCATCGTTGCTGATAACACAATTTTTATTAATTGAATCAGGCGTATTAAAATCACCGCCGACAACTACAAATATTTTTTTATTTTTTATTGCAATGGAATTAGCGCCCGTTGTTTCTTTTCCCTGTAAAATCGGGAGGTCAATTATTTTATCTTTTATAAATAATCTCGAATGTAATCCGCCGGTTACAAAACAGGCAGCATCGTTTCCGAATTTTCTTATGTTGGTTCCGCTTGCCGCAAAACAGGCTTCGCCACTGTCGGCAACCGGATATTTATTCGCCGGAATATTTTGCCAGGTATTACCGCCATTGAAAGTTCTGGCAATAAAAAATTTCCCATCGATGGGATCGCCAATAACAATACCGCTTTGCTCATTCCAGAACTCCATTGCATCCAGGAACATTCCCTTGGTTTTATTTTCAAAAACAAGCTTCCACGTTTGGCCGCCATCAATTGTTCTTAAAATATAAGCTGGTGCATCAATACCCATTATTACGGCAATGTTTTCATCAAAGGCCTCAATGTCCCGAAAGTCAGTTTTTTCAAAACCTTTTACCTGTATCCACTTCCAGGTATTCCCACTATCAATTGATTTACCAATCATTCCATTGCTGCCACTCACCCAAATTATTTTATCGTTTACAACACTTAATCCGCGGATAGAAGTTTTAGTTCCTGTGTTAATAATTTTTATTTGTTGGCCACATACATTACCGCAAATAATAAACAAAAAAAAGAAAACATTTTTCATAATGTATTAATTCCGTGTACAAAGATCACAAAGATAAATGCAAAGAAAGCAATGTGCATAAGACCTCCCAGGAGGGAATTTGGAGAGGCCGTTTTTTATTTACATTTGAGGCATGAGTTATAATTATCTTCCGCTTGATAAGAGTGTTCTAACATTCCAGCAGGTAAAAAATTTTTTGAAATACAAACAATTAGTATCTATAACTTTTGCTGCACACGAAGCCATCTTAAAATGCAGACAATACCTTGATGAAAAGTTAAATGCATCTGACGAGCTTTTTTATGGCATCAATACCGGCTTTGGCTTTTTGCAAAATGTACAGATTGATAAAGAGCAGTTACGCACTTTGCAAAGTAATTTATTGTTGTCTCATGCATGTGGAATGGGAGAGGAAGTACCTGACGAAATTGTAAAATTAATGATGATGCTCAAAATAAAATCGCTGAGCTATGGATATTCGGGTATTGGCATTGAAGTGGTAAAGCGATTAATGGACATGCATAACAATGATATGCTTCCCGTAATTTATACGCAAGGTTCTTTAGGCGCATCCGGAGATTTGGCGCCGTTGAGTCATTTATGTGTTCCGTTGATTGGATTAGGAGAAGTAAGATATAACGGAGAAAAAATGCGGGCGGATGAAGCGCTTTCAAAATCAGGATGGGAGCCACTGGATCTGCATAGCAAAGAGGGCCTTGCACTTATTAACGGTACGCAATTTATGAGCGCTTATGGAATGTGCAGTCTTATAAAATCAGAAAAATTATTGCAATGGGCTGATGTGATTTCGACAATTTCTTTTGATGCATTCGATGGAAATATTGATTTGTTTAATGAAAAGCTTCATTCAATAAGAGATCATGAAGGTCAGGTCTCTGTTGCAACACATATCAGAAAGTTATTAGAAGAAAGTGAAATTGCTACACAGAAGAAAATAAAGTTGCAGGATCCTTATTCGTTCCGTTGCATTCCTCAAGTGCACGGCGCTACAAAAGATACTTTTGATTTTGTGTTGAACACATTTTTAAAAGAAATTAATTCCGTTACTGATAATCCGAATATTTTTCCGGATGATGATCTTATTTTGAGCGGCGGAAATTTTCACGGGCAGCCGTTAGCGTTAGGTTTGGATTTTTTAGCAATTGCCATGAGCGAGTTAGCTAATATTTCTGAGCGCCGTATTTATCAATTATTAAGTGGGCAGAGAAATCTTCCTTTATTTTTGGTAAAAAATCCGGGGCTTAATTCCGGCTTAATGATTCCGCAATACACTGCCGCCGGAATTGTAAGTGAGAACAAACAATTGTGTACACCCGCTTCTGTTGATTCTATTTCATCATCTAACAATCAGGAGGATCATGTAAGCATGGGCGCTAATGCCGCAACAAAGTGTTTGCGGGTAATTAATAATGTTGAAAAAGTTCTGGCAATAGAATTATTATCGGCCGTTCAGGCAATTGAATACAGAAGGCCAATGAAATCATCGCCAATACTGGAAAAAATCATAACTGCATTTCGCGAAAAAGTTTCTTTTAATGAAGCAGATAGATTTTTGCATGATGATATAATGAAGGCTGTGGAGTTTTTGAGGAGCTATGAATTGTAAATGGTATCATGAATTAATCAGTTTTGCCTCAAATAATTGATGCTTGTCATGCTGAGCAGTTTACTCTGAGGAACGAAAGAAGGCATTGCCAATAAGAATGTCCAATCTGGAAGTTTAAATTACTAAATGAAACAAATCATGGTTCAAACAAAATACGATCCTATAAAATATAAGACTCCTACCGGCACTCAACTCAGTTGCAAAGGCTGGATACAGGAGGCTGCACTAAGAATGTTATTAAACAATCTGAATCCTGAAGTTGCTGAAAAACCTGATGAATTAATTGTTTATGGTGGAAGAGGAAAGGCAGCAAGAAATTTCGAAAGCCTCGATCTCATAATAAAAGCATTAAAAGATTTGGAGAATGATGAATCGCTTTTAATACAAAGTGGTAAGCCTGTGGGAATTTTGAAAACGCATGTCAATGCACCACGCGTACTTATTTCCAATTCACAACTTGTTCCGAAATGGGCGACCTGGGAGCATTTTGATGAGCTCGAAAAAAAAGGATTGATGATGTATGGGCAAATGACTGCAGGCTCATGGATATATATTGGAAGCCAGGGAATTGTTCAGGGTACTTATGAAACATATGGCGCCGTTGCCAATAAACATTTCAACGGAACGCTAAAGGGAACACTGAATGTAACGGCCGGTCTTGGCGGCATGGGAGGTGCACAACCGCTGGCGATAACGATGAATGAAGGCGTTGCTCTGATAGCTGAAGTTGAAAAATGGAGAATTGACAAGAGGCTGGAAACTACATATTTGGATTTACTTATTGAAGATATTGATGAAGCGATAGACGCAGCCGTAAAAGCAAAAAAAAGCGGCCGGGTTTTAAGTATTGGCGTACGTTGCAATGCTGTAGATCTCTTAAAAAGAATTATAGACAGAAACATTCCCATCGATACACTTACCGACCAAACATCTGCACATGATCCCTTGGTCGGCTATGTGCCACACACACTCTCAACAGAAGCGGCTAAGGTTCTCCGTGAGTCTAATCCTGAAAAATATATAGCGCTTGCCTATGACAGTATGAAACTGCATGTGGAACTGATGCTTGAATTGCAGAGCCGGGGCGCCATAACTTTCGATTACGGCAACAACTTACGGGCAAGGGCATACGAAGCCGGATTAAAAAGTGCATTTGACTTTCCCGGCTTTGTGCCTGCCTATATTCGTCCGCTATTCTGCGAAGGGAAAGGTCCGTTCAGATGGGCAGCATTAAGCGGCGATCCCAAAGATATTCGTGTAACCGATAACGTTATGATGGAACTTTTTCCTGAAAATGAAGGAATGATACGCTGGATTAAAATGGCGCAACAAAAAATTGCTTTCCAGGGGTTGCCGGCACGTATCTGCTGGATAGGGCAGGGGGACAGGGAAAAGGCCGGCCTTGCCTTCAATGAATTAGTAAAAACAGGAAAAGTTAAAGCGCCAATTGTTATTGGCCGCGACCATTTGGATACCGGGTCAGTAGCAAGCCCTAACCGCGAAACAGAAGCCATGTTAGATGGCAGTGATGCAGTTGCTGACTGGCCTGTACTTAATGCATTAATGAACACAGCAGGCGGCGCAAGCTGGGTGAGCCTGCATCATGGAGGCGGTGTGGGAATGGGCTACAGCATTCATGCAGGCATGGTGATTGTTGCAGATGGCACAGAGGAATCTGCGTCTAAGCTTAGCCGTGTGTTACGAAACGATCCCGGCTTGGGTGTCATCCGGCATGCAGATGCCGGATATGATGTAGCGAAAGATTATGCAAGAAAATTTGGGTTGGATATTAAAGAAAGATTGCCTTCCTGAGAATATCTGCCTTTTTATAACCCATAATTTGTGACTAGCTCTGGCATGCCAGTTATCTTATCCAGTGGTTGTTATAGTTAGGGATCTGCTCCTTATATTAATACTCAAAAAATATTTCACTTAAATCCTGATTGCCATGACCGGTAAAATAAAAATTAAATAACTACGTTTACATAAAGTAATCCATAGATTTATATCAATCAACCAAATATTCAAAAAAAAGAAAAAATTATGAAAAATTTACTTTTTGTGTTTTTTTTATCTCTTCTTGCTACTTCCGGCCTATATGCGCAACAGTGGTTTTCGGGTGATTCTAACAGTGTTTACAATACCAATCCCGGATATGTAGGTATAGGAACTAATAGTCCAAAGTTTCTCGTCGATTTAAACGACACAATTGACGATTATAACTTGCGGCTAACCAGAAACAGCATTTACAACAACTGGTTATATTTTAGTAATAATAACCAGTACGGGGCCAGTGGGTTGAGGTTTCTTAATGACCAGGGAATAGGAAGTCAGGTGGTTTTGGGAGGAAGTTCCAATTATTTTTTTCCAAATGAATTTGCTTTTGACCAGATTATGGGAAGCATCGCGTTTTCAGCGCGGACAGGCTTTATTGACTTTAGGACCGTTGGACCTTTTTCATCAAATTCCGCAATGAGAATATTGAATAATGGAAATGTAGGAATCGGAATTGCTACACCCACGGTAAAGCTTGACGTTAACGGAACGATTCATTCCGGGAAAATTTTTGTCGATAAGGCAGGGTCTATTACCAGGACAGACTTTGATACCAGCAGCCTGCTTGCTGTAAATGGCACAGCCGTATTTGAAAAGGCAAGGGTTGCAGCTCCTACGTCAGCCTGGCCTGATTACGTTTTTGAACCTGACTACCAACAACCCTCATTAGAATCTTTGGAACAATTTATAAAACTTAACAAACACTTACCAGACGTGCCTTCCGCCAGTGATGTAAAAAAAGATGGATTTGACGTAGGTGAAAACCAATCAGTTTTACTTAAAAAAATAGAAGAACTTACTTTGATTATAATTGAGCAGAATAAGCAACAGGAAAGCTTAAAAGATATTATTACAAAACAAAATGAAAGAATGGACGAGATGGACTCAGAAATCAAGTCTCTTTCGAAAGCTAAGTTCTGATTTTACTTAATTATAATTCAAATCCATAACTGGTAACTAAAACTTTGTTCTATGAAACAAAAAGTTCTACTGCTTGTGATTTCTTCCTCGTTTTTTTTCCAGGGCTTTTCCCAGGAAAATAGCCAGGCGTTTGCAATTACAGGACAGCCTACAAATAATATTAACTGGACTGATATACGAACAATTGATATGGCTACAGGCAATATCAAATCGACACTTTTTGAAAACGGTAAGACGAAATTTTCTTTTGTTGATGCGGATACAAAACAGACAGTTAATCAGTTTTCATTAATTACCCATCCAGATAATTTTCAGCAAAATAATTTAAGTACAACTGCTGATAAAATTATTATAAAGAATCCATCGCCAACTTCATTTATGAGCGCAGCCGTGGCTTATGATAAAAGTCATAATAAACTTTTTTTTGCTTCAATGTACACGGGCCGCCTCATGTGGCTCGATCTTGGAAATAACAACAGCACTCCTTCATTCTATACTATTCAACAGCCTTTGCTAAATGAAATTGATAGTAAAGATGATGCACTTAATATCACAAGAATGACGATAGGGGCTGACGGTAACGGCTATGCGCTTTCAAATGATGGTAATCATCTGATTAAATTTACAACCGGCAATAAAGTCGCTATTACTGATATGGGCAGCCTTATTGATGACGATACCAATAAGGGAATTTCCGTACATGATCAATCTGGTAACTGGGGCGGTGATGTTGTTGCTGATGCGTTTGGAAAATTATATTTGTTCGGCGCCGGAAGAAGTGTTTTTGTAATCGATCCCCAAACAAGAGTAGCCACTTATAAAGGAAGCATCAGCGGCTTATCAGTAACATTTTCTGTAAATGGTGCAGCTGCAATTGATGATAACAACGTGATAATAAGCAGCGCAAATACTTTTGAAGGTTTTTATAAAGTGGATATAAATAAACTAACTGCTGAAAAGATAAATACACAAGGAACCGTTTATAACGCTTCAGACCTTGCCAGCGGCAATTTGCTTCACCTGCAGGAAAAGATAAGCGGCTTGGGTGAGTCTCAATTAGCAGATATTGCAGTGATTGGCAATAGGTTTATTTCTGTATATCCAAACCCGGTAAGTGATGGGAAGGTTAAAATAACTTTTGATGGAAATGCAACAGGTACTTATAAAATTTCCGTTAATGATTTGCAAGGGCGCTTAATAGGTATAAAAAATGTTTTCGTAAAAGGCCATGGACAGCTTGAGAATTTTCAATTTCGCACTAAACCAACCGCTGGATTGTATATGATAAAAATTACGGATGCTTCCAACAAATCAATTTTCTCAGATAAACTTATTGTAGAATAGCCAATTCTAATTTCTTATTTTTTGAGGGCCGTTGATAAAACGGCCTTTTCTTTTTACCCCAGGGGGCTATCAGTAGAATGTATAAATAAAAAAGTACTGCTGTCATTTGTAACTATTACTGTCCGGAAAAAAATAAATTTCGTATAACATTATCCGTTATTAAATCATGGTATTAACTGTAAGCCTGTTTAATATTATTTACGAAAGTATTACCAAAAGGAATTTTTTATAATAATTCAATCGCATATATTCGCGCTTTACACAACTTCCGTCATATTTTTTACAATTTACTGGTCTAAAAAAAATTAATGAAAACTCTTATTACCTCTTTTTTGCTGTTAGCTTCTCTTATTTTTTCACAAAGTATTTTAGCGCAGGACTCAATATCTGTTTATAATAAAAACCAGGTATTCGATCATTCATTTATGTCGCAGGATGCCACTGAGTTTAGAAGCTCTAACGGGGCTCCGGGACCTAAATACTGGCAAAATACTGCTAACTATATTATTCATTCAACATTGGAAGAAAAAGATACTACACTTAAAGGTGATGTAACTATTAACTATACTAACAATAGTCCTGATGAATTAAATTATGTATGGCTGCAACTCGACCAGAATCTTTTTAATCCTGCTTCGCGTGGCGCTGCAACAACCCTTGTTTCAGGTGATCGCTTCGACGTGAAAGGATATACGAAAGGAGGTTATCACATAGAATCAGCATTTGTAACATATAAGGGAAAAAAATATAAAATTGAACCGGTTATAACGGATACGCGGATGCAATTGCGTTTACCCTTTACCGTTAAACCTAACGGAGATAAAATAGATATTAACGTAAATTACCACTTTTCCATTCCTCAATATGGCGCTGACCGCATGGGTAGATTGTATACTAAAAACGGCGTAATTTACCAGTTGGCGCAATGGTATCCACGCATGTGTGTGTATGACGCTGTGGAAGGATGGAATACTTTGCCTTATATGGGGCTTGGAGAATTTTATTGTGAGTATGGCAACTTCGATTATTATGTTACCGTGCCATCTGATATGACTGTTGCCGGTTCTGGAGACTTGCAAAATCCACAGCAGGTGCTAACGGCAACTGAAATAAGCAGGTTAAACGAAGCCAGAAAGAGTGACAGTACCGTAGCTATCATTAAGGAAGATGAAATAGGTTCTTCGTCTATGCGCCTTGTAAAAAGCGGCATGCTTACCTGGCATTTTAAAATGCAAAATTCCCGTGATGTTTCCTGGACAGCATCCAAAGCGTTTATGTGGGATGCTGCACGTATAAACTTTCCTTCAGGAAGAAAAGGCATTTCTATGGCTGTATATCCGGTAGAAAGTAAAGGATATAATGCTTATGGCAGATCAACACAATATTTAAAACAAAGTATAGAATTTTATTCTAAAGATTATTTTGAATATCCCTGGAACTCTGCTGTAGTGGTTGCGGGTGTTGCATTAGGAATGGAATACCCCGGAATTGTTTTTTGCAGCTATAAAATTGGAAAAGGTAATTTATGGCACGATGTAACGCATGAGATAGGACACAACTGGTTCCCGATGATTGTCGGCAGTAATGAAAGACGTTTCATGTGGATGGATGAAGGCATGAATACTTTTATAAATGGATTTGCTTCTAATTCATTCAATCATGGTGAATATGGCGATACTACGAATAGAAGTATTTTAGGAATGGCGCGGTCGATGACCCGCAGTAAAGATCCTTTAATGACAGCGCCGGAATCTATTAGTCTCAGTGATTATGGACAGTATTATTTTAAAACAGCAACCGGTTTAAATATTTTACGAAATAGCGTTATTGGCGCTGACAGATTTGACTATGCATTTAAAACTTATATTAATCGTTGGGCATTTAAACACCCGCAACCCGAAGATTTTTTCCGTACCATGAACGATGCTGCCGGCGATAATCTTAACTGGTTTTGGAAAGAATGGTTCTATGAAACGTGGAAGCTCGATCAATCAGTGAAAGGCCTAAAGTATTTGAATGACAGTGCTGCCAACGGAGCGTTAATTACTATTGAAAATTTACAGGAAATGGTAATGCCCGTGGTTGTAAAAGTTAGCGAACAAAATGGTACTACCAGGGAAATAAAGTTACCTGTTGACATCTGGCAACGTGGCGGTGAATGGACTTTTAAATATAACTCTACAACTCCAATTACTTCCATCGTTTTAGATCCTCATGAGGAATTGCCGGATATTAATAGAAAAAATAATACCTGGGAAGGCAAGTGATTTATAATTTCGTTTAATCGTTGACGTTATACTCTTCTAACAGTATTTAATAAGCTTACCTGTTAACTATAGAGATATATTTTGTCCATGGTCCTATCTCGTTTTTATATTGTTTTGCCATAATCTTGCTTAT
>CBIGQT010000050.1:0-10076 GCA_966191655.1 uncultured Ginsengibacter sp. | reverse complement strand
CATTTGTATCTTTAGGAATATCCCAGGGAATATGAAGAGAGATAGCACCGCTAGATTGATTGAGTGCATGCAACAAACCAACGTCTTCAATTTTTTCTTCAAGGCTTGCAGGCTCGCCGCCACCGGGAAAACGGCCAAATCTTGTTCCGCCTGTACCCAACGCCCAGCTCGGAATTGCAATTTGAAAAGCTATCAATTTTTCAATAATATTTTTGACACCCTGTATTTGTCCGGCAACAAAATCAAATTGTTTTGTATGCTCTTTGAGGTGTGTTTGATTCAGTTCGTCTATTGTTTCTTTTTTTATTTGCATGGCATGTTTATTTATTGCAAATGAAAAACCTCTTTTAAGGATATACTTATGGGAGAATTATCGTCATTGCATTCCATAATATCTTTCATGTAAGCCCACCATTTCTGCATTACAGCATTTGCCGGTAATGAATTTAAGATCTCCGTATTTTCAGCTTTCAATACGCCAAACAGATTGTTCGTTGATTCGTCTAAAAAGATGGAGTAATCATGAATGCCTGTAGCTTTTAAAAGTTCTTTTAATTCCGGCCATATCTCATCATGTCTTTTTTTATACTCATCTTCAGCGCCGGGATATATTTTCATTTTAAAAGCAACTCGTTCCATTTTTGTTATTTGAAATTTTTCTGAAGCTTACTATGAAATTAAAATCTCTTAAAATTATGCATAGCACAGCATTTAAAAAACGGGTGACAGATTAGAAAATCACCAACCCTTTATTGATTGCCCGAAAAAAACTGATTTTATTATCTTACAAATGCAGATGCCACTCCACCATCTACATTCAATACATTTCCTGTTGATTTATTTAAAAGGCCACCTACAAATGCAAAACATGCATCAGCAATATCTTCAGGATTTATTATTTCATTAAGCAATGTTCGCTTCGCATAAAATGATGGCAATTCTTCAACGGTTATTCCATAGGCTTTTGCCCTGCCTTCGGCCCAGGCACCTTTCCATATTTTACTATCCGATATTACTGCATCCGGATTAACAACATTCACTCTTATCCCATCTTTGCCCAATTCAGCAGCAGTGAGTCGGCTTAGGTGTAGCTGTGCGGCTTTGGCAGAACCGTAGCCGGTATTGTTGGGACCGCTTACCAATGCGTTCTTGCTAACAATGTTTATTACATCGCCACCTAAATTTTGTTTCCGCATAATGCTCAAACCAGCCTGCGTTACAAGGAACTGACCTTTTACTAAAACATCATATAGTAAATCCCAATCTTTTTCCGTGTGCTCCTCAATTGGTTTTGAAATAGACAAACCGGCATTGTTAACTACAATATCGATTCCACCAAATGCCAAAGCTGCGCTGTTATAAGCTTTACGTATCGTATCGCCATCAGTTACATCAAGCAATTCTGCTATGAAAACATCTTTGCCATACAATTTTTTAAATTCTTTTTTAGCAACTTCCAAACGAGCCACATCATTATCATTTACAACTACGCAAGCTCCTTCATCAGCAAATTTTCTGGCGATGGCTTTCCCTATACCACCGGCACTTCCCGTTATTAATGCAATTTTTCCTGACAAAGCCCTGGGCTTCGGCATTCGCTGCAATTTAGCTTCTTCCAATAACCAGTATTCTATATTAAAAGCTTCCTGGAGAGGCAGTGATGTATATGTTGAAATCGCTTCGGCGCCTTTCATTACATTAATTGCATTTATATAAAATTCTGCAGCAACTCTTGCGGTTTGTTTATTTTTCGCAAAGGTAAACATGCCTATACCGGGATAAAGAATCACAACAGGGTTGGCATCACGCATCGGAGGACTGTCAGGATGTTTGCACTTTTTATAATAATCTGCATACATCTTTCGGTAATCTATAAACGCAGATGACAATTTTTCTTTTATAGCGTCAACATTTGATAGATCTTCATCAATTGACAATGAAAGTACCATCGGTCTTATCTTGGTACGCAGAAAATGATCGGGGCAACTAGTACCCATAGACGCTAATCTTTCCAGATCTGATGAGTTGATGAATTCCAGCACTTTTTCATCATCAGTAAAATGACCAATCATACTGGTTTCAGAAGAACAATAGCCACGCAACACAGGGGCAAGGGCTGCTGCTTTTTTTAGCCTTTCTTCTTTTGATAAAGATTTAATTCTCTCACCGCCAAACGTTGGCTTCTTTACTCCGCCTTTGGCGGCGGGCGGCTGTTCAATGTATTCAGCACATCGCTCTATAACTTCAAGTGTATTAATATAACTTTCATAAGAGGTATCGCCCCATGTAAACAGTCCATGAGAGCCAAGCATAACGCCACGTATACCCGGGTTTTCATCAAGACATTTTTTTAGTTTTAACCCGAGATCAAAACCAGGCCGTTGCCATTCTACCCACCCGACAGAACCGTTAAATAATTCTTTGGTTATTTGTTCACCATCTTTTGATGCAGCAATAGCTATCGCTGCGTCAGGGTGTAAATGATCAATATGCTTAAATGGAAGAAAGCCATGCAAAGGCGTATCAATAGAAGGCGCTTTGGAATTTAAATCATAAATGCAATGGTTAAACAATTCCACCATTTCGTCTTCGTGTTCAATACCACGGTAAACATTCTTTAAACTCCTGAGCCTGTCAACATATAAAGCGGCAAGCCCGCTTTTTGTTAACGTTCCAATATCTCCACCCGAACCTTTCACCCACATCACTTCAGTTTGTTCGCCCGTTAGCGGATCTTTAGCCATTGTCTTACACGAAGTGTTACCGCCGCCGTAATTTGTTAACCGAAGATCAGCGCCCAATAAATTAGACCGGTAAATCAACAACGCAACTTCGTCTCCATCAAGAGCCGCTGCTTCTTTTGTATTCCATAAGTAACTCACGTGCTTAAATTTTCTTGCCTCAACTATTTCCATATCAAAATATTTTAGTTTTCGCTTAATTTGATTTAAGAGAATTACCATAACCTACCAGTATTACAGAAAGTATAATTGTGATAACTCCTATTATAATTGTTGTCCGGGTTTTTTTACTAACTCCTTTCCATTCCTTGAGTGCAAAGCCCCACATATTGGCTACTAAAATTATAAAAGACATGTGAAGTATCCACGAACTGGCACCGTTACCCAATTTACTTTCTCCCATCCCGTAAAAGAAAAATTGTAAGAACCAAAGTGTTCCTGCCAATGCACAAAAAATATAATTCCGCAGAAGTGGCGTTTTTTTATTGGTGTAATCACCGAAACTTTTATTACGAAAATTTAAAAACATAGTCCAGACAAAGTTGGTTGTAAGTCCGCCCCATAACAACACTATATAAATAACATTATTACGGTACAAAAAGTTACCGGTTTCTGCCGGGTTAGCTGATTTCCACATAGTATTGGCGACCTCGGCCATTTTAGAACCTGCTTCAATTCCATAATTAAAACAAGCGCTTAAGATTCCGGCAACAATGCAAACAATCAAACCCTTTACAAGGCTGAATTCCTTTACACTTTCCTGTTTTTTTTCTTCCGGCAATTCCCGCTCCTTTGAAACTCCCGCTTTGCCGCAAATAAAAATACCGAGCAAACAGAGTATTATACCAATGAGTACAATTTGTCCCCATGAATTAGTAAGTAAATCATGGAAAGTTGTTTTACCCGCCTGCGGATGAAAGTTATAATAAATCGATGGCGCCAATGCTCCAAATGCAGAAGTAAAACCAAGCAGCACAGAATTACCCAGCGACATTCCAAGATAGCGCATGCCAAGCCCATACATTAATCCGCCAATACCCCAAAGCACGCCCCAGAAATAAGTCCAGCCAAAGGTAGCAGCAGGCGTTTGTGAAATGATCTCAGCAAAATGAGGTACCGTGAGCCATGCAGCTATTGGAGGAATAATAAGCCAGGAGAAAAGTCCGCCAATGATCCAGAAACTTTCCCAATGCCATCCTTTTACTTTATTGTAAGGCACATAAAAACTTCCTGAGGCGGCACCACCAATAAAGTGAAATATTATTCCTAAGATTATTTGCATTTTAAAAGTTGTTGTTTTAATTCATTGTTATTCGTCGGCAGCATTCAAGCCTCATCCACTTTTGTTTGAAACATAAAGGAATAAACTTATGTAAGTTATGCCGCTGCAGAACAGTGAAAGAAATTTTGTGAATAGTACCGGCAAATGAAGCAGAAGCAGGCAACCGAGAAAACAAACTAACTCTGAGCGGAAAATTTCTCCAATGCAATTCCTTTACTTTTTTACAAGACATGCAAAAACTTCTATAAACAAAACCATCTATAAAGTGAAAGATAACACCGATGAAGACTCCCATTTAAAATATTTTCATATAAGCAATAGAATGCTAAAGATAAATGTATATAGCATATTTCCTATCATGTACTGTCATGGTAAGTTTATATAATTAGATTTCGAAACAAAAATCTTATTGGATAATTACAGTAAGTTTGATAAATAATTTTATGATTGCAGCATGAAACACGACGATATCTTCAAGTATCTTCTTATCGATTATTTTTCGGCTACGCCTAAATATCTGCAATTAGCCAATTGCATTACTAAAGCAATAGGCGAAGGAATGCTGAAAGAAAATGATTTGCTGCCATCGATAAATGAATTGAGTTTTGAATTTGAAATTTCCCGCGACACGGCAGAAAAGGGATACAAACATCTGAAAAAAAATGGAATACTTGGCTCCGTCCCGGGCAAAGGGTACTTCGTTAAAAACGCTGAAGTAAATCAGAAACTAAAAATATTTTTGTTATTCAATAAACTCAGCGCCCATAAAAAAATCATTTATGACGCTTTCGTTGAATCGCTTGGAGATCTTGCTGCTATTGATTTTTATATCTACAATAATGATTTTCCTTTTTTTAAAAAATTGATTAACGGGCAAAAGGACGACTATACCCATTATGTGATTATTCCGCATTTTACAGATGTGTCGGGAAGTGTTTCTGAGATAATTAATACAATACCTAAAGACAAATTAATTTTATTAGACAAGTTGGTTGAAGGCGTTACCGGCGAGTATGCAGCCGTATACGAAAATTTTGAAAAGGATATTTATAATGCCCTTGTTCAGGCTACCGAACATTTAAGCAAATACCACACAATTAAAATAATCTTCCCAAATTATACCTATCATCCAAAAGAAATATTGGAAGGATTTTATCGCTATTGCCAGGAATATGCTTTTAATTATAAAGTAGTTCAAAATCTGCAAAAAGAACCCGTTAAGGAAGGAGAAGTCTATATTAACCTTATGGAAAATGACCTGGTATTCCTTATTGAAAAAATACTTACCACCAAAATGAAGGTGGGAAAACACGTAGGTGTTATTTCTTATAATGAAACACCCTTGAAGAAAATAATACTTAATGGTATTACAACTATTTCAACCGATTTTCAAATGATGGGAGAAAAAACTGCTGAGTTGATTTTAAAGCGATCTAACGAACATGTGGAAATACCATTTTATCTGAGACTGAGGACTTCTTTGTAAATGTCTCCATTGTTTTGAGGTGTGTAAAAACATCTCTTTATTTTGGTTTTTTTTGACTTTTATGTCAGTTGTTTTTTGCCGGTAAGCATTATAACAATTGCTCCTTTATTATTAAATTATTATTTTTTTGAATCTAAAAATAAACTTGCCGTCAAATCTTTAATTTGAATGAATCAATAACATGTAATCATGAAAAAGATCATTGTTATTTTTAATGGAATAAAAACCCCGTGGCATATAACTACTTTCGCAATAAACACTGCCAGGCAAAATGATGCAGAAATAAATGTTTTGTTTTTAAAAGATGAAACGCCTGGTTATCCTTACCCCAGCGATATAGCTTCTGTGCAAAAGGACCTTTTGCCCGAAAAGGAAAAAGCTGATGACGAAATTTTGGAAGAAAAAAGTATACAATTATTTAAAACTTTTTGTGATAATGAAAAAGTAAAATTTTCTTTTGAAAAGAATGTTTCTTTAAAGAAGTTAGTTGATTTAAGTTCCGGGGCGCAGTGTATAATTACGGATTCGCAAGACAATTTCCGGAAATATTCTCTTAAGGATATCCTTGCGCAAGTGAAATGTCCTATATGCCTTATCTCAGTTAATGCTACTAAAATAAAAACTACAATACTCTTATATGACGGAAGTGATGATGCAATGCTTGCAATAGAAACTTATAGCAATCTTTTTCCAAAATTAGGTAAGAAAAAGACCTGCCTGGTAACCATTAATGAAAACGAAAAATTAAAAAGCAAAGAGATGGGATCCATTGCTCAAAAGCTTGGAAAAGGATTTTCTAATCTTGAAATAGTGTCACTTAAAGGAAACCCGGAGAAAAAATTAATTGAATTTCTTGACCGTCATACTGAGAATACCATGGTTGTAATGGGGGCTTATGGGAGGAATGCACTATCACTTCTTTTTAAACCCAGTCTTGCAAACGTTGTTCTCGATCAATCCAGGGCATCTTTATTTATAGCGCATTTAGAATAAATGCCGAAAGCAGAAGGTTTTATCGATGCATAATTAGGATAATTAATCTTTCCCGGCGTTAGCTTTAATATCTTTCATATCGATGCCCGAGTGGCTTTCATCATAAATACATTGACCGTCGTTTATGATAAGCACTTGTGGTGATTCATGTCTCACACGAAAGTCGTGAGCTATTTTATTTGAAATATTTCTATGATTAATAATGTCCAGAAAATAAAAATCAATTCCTTCCGGAGATTCATTTCTGTCCAGCCGGCTTCTCGCCATGCTGCTTATTGCGCATCGGCTGCTATGTTTAAAAATTACCTGCGGTGTATGGGAAGAATTTAGTTTTATCTCTTCGAGTTGTTCCTCATTGAGTAAAGGAATCCATTTCATGTGTTACTAACAGGCGCAATATTTAAAATCAGTGAATAATATTTTGTGTCATAGGACAACCTGTTCTTCTGGAACTGCTGCATGACGCAAAGGTTATCACAACTGAACAAGCCAAAGCAAAAATAATAATCGTTTTTTTCATAATGATGTTTTAAGTTAAAACTTTATTTTGCACCTGTTTGCAAATTTAGATCATACTTTGTTAATGTGCTATTCAAAAACGAATTAAATTCCGATCTATTGTTAAAAATCATTTTTAAATTTATTTTTTTATAATTCATGCGTATTCATTTTATAGCTATTGGCGGTAGTGTAATGCATCAACTTGCCATTGCACTTCATCGCAAAGGTTACCAGGTAACCGGTAGTGATGATGAAATTTTTGAACCTGCATCCTCAAATCTTAAAAAAGAAGGGATACTTCCTTCCCAGGCAGGATGGCATCCTGAAAATATCACTTCAGGCATTGATGCAATAATATTAGGGATGCATGCGAAGGAGGACAATCCCGAATTAATCAAGGCAAAAGAAATTGGTTTAAAAATTTTTTCATTTCCGGAATACATTTTCAAAGAAAGCGAAACTAAAAAAAGAGTGGCGGTGGGTGGAAGTCACGGCAAAACCACCACGACCGCCATGATTATGCACGTACTGAAATATTCAAATGTTGCGTTTGATTATCTTGTTGGTGCAAGGCTTGAGGGGTTTGATCAAAGTGTCCGAATTACCGATGCCCCAATAATTGTGTGTGAAGCTGATGAGTATCCTGCAAGCGTTATAGAAAAGCGTCCAAAATTTCATTTTCTTTTTCCACACATAGCGGTAATAACCGGAATTGCCTGGGATCACATCAATGTATTTCCAACGTTTGATTTTTACCTGGAGCAGTTTCAGATTTTTATTGAAATGATTGAAAAAAATGGTGTTTTAATTTATAACGAAACCGATGAAATATTAAAAAAGCTTATTGCAGATAATAAAAGAAACGATATAAAATATATTCCATATAGTCTCCCGTCTTATTTTATAGAAGAAGGTATAACAAGCGTCATGATCGGGAAAGAAAAGACTGAATTAAAAATTTTTGGGAACCATAATCTTTTAAATTTGCAGGCAGCTTATTATGTTTGTAAGCAACTTGGTGTCACTGATAAAGATTTTGCTGCAGCAATAGCCGGTTTTACCGGTGCAGCAAAAAGGCTCGAAATACTTGTTCAAAATAAAGAGTATAACATTTACAGGGATTTTGCACATGCACCGAGTAAAGTAACGGCAAGCATAAACGCAGTTAAGCAACAATTCCCCCAAAGAAAACTGGTAGCCATACTCGAATTGCATACTTTCAGCAGCCTCAACGAAAAATTTATGCACGAATATAAAGATGCTATGGACAATGCTGATGAGGCAATTGTTTTTTATAGCAAACATGCGCTTGAGCTCAAACGCATGCCTATGCTTGAACCTCAAAGTGTAATTGATGGATTTAATAAACGTGGTCTTGAAGTAATTACTTTAAAAGAGAACCTTGAGAAAAAATTAAAAAGTATAGAAACACATAATACCAATTTCCTTTTTATGAGTAGTGGTAACTATGATGGAATTGATATTCTAAAGGCGATAAGTAATAAGTAGCAGGTTGTTTTTAATTTTGTAATTTGCAGCCCTTTTTTATAACTTATATTTTATAACTTAAAATTCAAGAATGTCCTTACAACTAACACGTCCTTTAGTTTTTATTGATCTTGAAACAACGGGTACTAATCTTTCAACAGATAGAATTGTCGAAGTAGCTATTATAAAAATTTTTCCTGATGGAACTAAGGCTGTTAAACAAAAACTTATCAATCCTCAAATGCCCATTCCTAAGGGCAACAGCGATATCCATGGCATTACTGATGATAAGATAAAAGATGCGCCCACTTTTAAGCAGGTCGCAAATGAACTTAAGCAATTTATTGACGATTCCGACTTTTCGGGATATAATTCCAACAGGTTTGATATTCCTTTACTTATGGAAGAATTTTTAAGAGCCGGACTTGATATTGACATGACCAGCCGCAGAATGCTTGATGTACAGCATATTTTCCATATGATGGAAAAAAGAACTCTTGGCGCTGCCTATAAATTTTATTGTGAAAAGGAATTAAATGATGCTCATTCCGCTGAAGCGGATGCTACGGCCACCTGGGAAATATTAGAAGCACAACTTAACCGGTATCAACATTTAGGAAATACTTTAGATACTATTTTGCAATTTACAGGCGAAGAAAAATTTGTGGATTTTGCGAGGCGGTTTATTATGGATAATAATGTAGAAGTGTTTAACTTTGGAAAACATAAGGGTCGCCCCGTTTCTGAGGTGTTGAAAGCTGAACCCCAGTATTATGACTGGATGATGAAAGGCGATTTTCCTTTGCATACAAAGCAAAAGCTTACCGAAATACTGAATCGTACCTTACTTAAAAGATAACCGCTAAACCTTTTTAGGCATTTTTTTTAAAGATTAATTGTAATTTCATTATAAATACTAAAATCCATTTTGGAAAAACTTCTTATTATACCAACGTACAATGAAAGAGATAATGTTGCTGCTATTCTTGAAAAAATATTTTCACTTCAAGAGAATTTTCACGTACTGATTATTGATGACGGATCTCCGGATGGCACTGCGCTAATTGTAAAAAGTCTTTTTTCAAAATATGAAGGGATGTTATTTTTAGAAGAGCGGGATAATAAAATGGGTTTAGGTACTGCTTACATCTTTGGGTTCCGGTGGGCTTTAGCGAGAGGATATAAATATATTTTTGAAATGGATTGTGATTTTTCTCATAATCCCGCTGATCTTGATAAATTATATAAAGCCTGTAAAGAAGGGGGCGCTGATGTAGCAGTTGGCTCACGTTATGTAAGAGGCGGAAATGTAGAAAATTGGCCATGGACAAGGGTTAGCCTGTCAAAGGGAGCTTCCGTATACACACGCATTATTACTTTCATGCCCGTAAAAGATCCTACTGCCGGTTTTATATGTTACACAAGTAATGTGCTTGAGGCAATTAATTTAGACGAAATAAGTTTTGTAGGATATGCATTCCAGATTGAAATGAAATTTGCTGCATGGAAACTTGGATTTACCATAAAAGAAGTGCCCATAACATTCATTGATAGAAAATATGGCGTTTCTAAAATGAACAAAGGC
>CBIGQT010000049.1:0-10107 GCA_966191655.1 uncultured Ginsengibacter sp. | reverse complement strand
TTGGGGAATAAAAGTTCCAAGCCCCCCGGCCCCTGAAGAGGGTGGCGGAAAAGTGTTATATGTTTGGTTTGATGCGCCTATCGGTTATATTTCAGCAACAAAAGAATTGTTGGAAAACTGGGAAGATTACTGGTGCAAAGAAGATACCAAACTTGTACATTTTATCGGAAAGGATAATATCGTTTTTCATTGTATTATTTTTCCCGCAATGCTTAAGGCACATGGCAATTTTGTATTACCCGATAATGTTCCTGCCAATGAATTTTTAAACATTGAAGGGCAAAAGGTTTCCACAAGCCGTAACTGGGCTGTTTGGGTAGATGAATACCTGAAAGATTTTCCCGGCCAGCAGGATGTGCTTCGTTACGTATTATGTGCCAACGCACCCGAAACAAAAGACAATGATTTTACCTGGAAAGATTTCCAGGAAAGGAATAACAGTGAGTTGGTTGCCATCTTTGGAAATTTTGTAAACAGAACTTTTGTTTTGATGCATAAATTATGTAAAGGAAAAGTACCTCCGTTACATGCTGATAGTATTGATGATACTGACAAAAAAATGGTTGGTGAGTTTGAGCAAACAAAAATTAAAATTGAAAATTTATTAGAGCAATTTAAATTCAGAGATGCATTATACGAAGTAATTGATTTGGCCCGAAAAGGAAATAAATATTTACAAGACAAGCAACCATGGATTGTTGCTAAAGACACTAACGACAACGGACAACCGAACTCAGAAGCACAGGCTTCGATAGACAATTGTTTACATATTTGCCTGCAACTTTGCGCAAACCTGGCTGTATTTGTAAATCCATTTCTTCCATTTACTGCAAAGAAATTGATTCATATGATGAAAGTGGTTGATAAAATGCTCGATTGGGAAAATGCAGGAAAACCCAGGCTGCTCAGCGTTGGCTATAGTTTACGGTCGCCTGAATTATTATTCAGGAAAATTGAAGATGAAGAAATTAATTTACAAATTCAAAAGCTTAAAAGTGGCCTTGTGAATTCCCTTAATACTTTACAGGCTACAGTAGATCACAATAAAGAAGAAAGTAAAATGGAAACAATAAAACCGGGAATTGTATTTGATGATTTTGCAAAAATAGATCTTCGTACAGGCACCATCGTTAGTGCAGAAAAAGTTGATAAAGCTGATAAGCTTTTAAAGCTTGAGATTGATTTAGGCTTTGAAAAGAGAACCATTGTTTCAGGGATAGCCCTGCATTTTAAATCGGAAGAAATTATTAATAAACAAGTTGTTGTTGTAGCCAATCTTGCTCCAAGAAAAATGAGAGGTATTGAAAGCAATGGAATGATCTTAATGGCTGAAGATAAAGAAGGCAAATTATATTTTGTTGCGCCGGACAAAAAGATTGATAATGGAAGCGGAGTAAGCTGATTTTCCAAAGTGATTCATGGCATTTTTACAAGACATTATTTTTAAAATGCTTAATTTCGAAATGGAATAGTTGTTTAACTAACTAATTTTTATTATGCAAAAAAGAACTATTAAAAAAGTGGCAGTATTAGGAAGCGGCGTAATGGGAAGCCGTATAGCTTGTCACTTTGCGGGTATTGGTTTGCAGGTTTTATTGCTGGATATTCCTGCCCCCTCCGTCTCCCCCGAAGGGGGAGGGAAAGAAGCACCACGCAACAAAATTGTAAACGATGCATTGGTCGCAGCTATAAAATCAAATCCCTCTCCCGTTTTTACCAAAGATGTAATTAAAAATATTACCACGGGCAATTTCGAAGATAACATGAAAGAGATTACCAATTACGATTGGACAATTGAGGTAGTGGTTGAAAGACTTGATATTAAAAAATTAATTTTTGATGAAGTTGAAAAATACCGGAAACCCGGAACATTAATTACTTCCAATACTTCTGGTATACCCATTCATTTAATGGCAGAAGGGAGAAGCGATGATTTTAAAAAACATTTTTGCGGAACACATTTTTTTAATCCGCCAAGGTATTTGCGTTTACTTGAAATAATTCCAACACCTTTTACAGATAAAGAGGTTATTGATTTTTTAATGCATTACGGTGATTTGTATTTAGGGAAAACAACAGTGCTTTGCAAAGACACACCTGCGTTTATCGCAAACCGTATTGGAGTATTTAGCATCATGTCTATTTTCCATATTATGGAAAAACTTGAATTGGGTATTGATGAAATCGAAGCACTAACAGGTCCTGTTATTGGAAGACCAAAATCAGCAACCTTTCGCACTGCTGATGTAGTTGGTATTGATACTTTGGTAAAAGTAGCGATGGGCGTAAAAGATAATTGTCCGAATGATGATGCAAGGGATACGTTTGTGATTCCTTTGTGGCTGCAAAAAATGGTTGATAACAAGTGGCTGGGGGATAAAACAGGTCAGGGCTTTTTTAAGAAAACTAAGAGCGCCGATGGTTCCAAAGAAATACTAACGCTGGACTTAGATTCTTTTGAATATAAACCACGCAATAAGCCAAAGTTCGCAACGCTGGATACTGCTAAGCCAATCGATGATTTAAAAAAAAGATTGAAAATTTTAGTTGCCGGGAAAGATAAGGCCGGTGAATTTTATCGTCAGTTTCATTATGGTCTTTTTTCTTATATCTCAAACCGCATTCCCGAAATTAGTGATGAAATTTATCGGATTGACGATGCAATGAAAGCCGGCTTCGGCTGGGAAATTGGCGCCTTTGAATCATGGGATGTATTGAGTGTTAAAGAAACGACCGAAGCTATGAAGAGCGCCGGATATAGCGTTGCCGGATGGGTTGATGATTTTGTGAAAGACGGAAACACATCTTTCTATAAACTGGAAAATGGAAAGCGTTTATACTACGACGTTAGTAGTAAAAAATATTTAGCATTACCAGGCGGAGATTCCTTTATTATTTTAAGCGACTTAAAAGAAAAAACCGTTTGGAAAAACAGCGCCTGCAACTTGTATGACATGGGCGGAGATGTAGTAGGTCTGCAATGGAATACCAAAATGGGAAGCATAGGCAGTGAGGTTCTGGAAGCTATGAATAAATCCATATCGATAGCTGAGGAAAAATTCAAAGGCCTTGTGATAGCCAATGAAGGGCCACAATTTAGCGCCGGCGCCAATGTAGGAATGATTTTTATGCTGGCTGCCGAACAAGAATATGATGAACTCGATTTGGCTATTCGTATGTTTCAAAATACCGTGATGAGGGTTAGATATTCTTCTATACCGGTAGTTGTTGCGCCGCATGGATTGGCATTAGGTGGCGCCTGTGAAATGAGTCTTCACAGTGATAAAGTTCAGGCAGCGGCAGAAAGCTATATTGGCCTTGTTGAACTGGGTGTAGGTTTAATACCCGGTGGTGGTGGTACCAAAGAATTTACGTTACGTGCCGCAGATGAAATGCACGAAAACGAACCGGAAACCATTACGCTGCAAAAAAGATTTTTAACTATTGGCACAGCAAAAGTTTCTACTTCAGCATTTGAAGCCTACGAGCTTGGTATATTACGGAAAGGGATAGACGCAGTTAGCATGAACCAGTCAAGGAGAATTGCTGATGCCAGGCAAAGTGTTATTGAAATTTTTGATAACGGTTATACAATGCCGGTACAAAGAACTGATGTAAAAGTTTTGGGCCGGTCTGTGCTGGGGATGTTGTATGCAGGAATAAACGGTATGTATCGTGGAAATTATATAACAGATCACGATGTCATCATCGCAAAAAAACTGGCGTACGTAATGTGCGGCGGCGACCTGAGCGAACCAACGCTGGTAAGCGAACAATATTTACTTAATCTTGAAAGAGAAGCATTTTTAAGCCTTTGCGGCGAAAAGAAAACACTGGAAAGATTACAAAGCGTTTTGAAAACCGGTAAGCCAGTAAGAAATTAACCCTGTTGAATGAACTCAGCAACTTCCTTAATGCCGTTCAACATAATCTTATCTTATTTTATTTTCTGCTTCCTGTATATTGCATCTAATTTTATTTGATTATGCCAATTCTTACAATCGAAAATTTATCCAAAACCTACGGTCGTATCCAGGCTCTTAAAAATGTAAGTTTTTCTGTTCCCGAAGGTTCTGTTTTTGGAATACTTGGACCTAACGGTAGCGGCAAGACGACAATGCTTGGAACTATAATGGATATATTGAAACCTACAACCGGCGCCTATAAACTTTTTGATGAAGTACCGACAGAACTGCATCGCAGACGAATTGGAACTCTTTTGGAGACGCCTAATTTTTATCATTATTTATCGGGAGTAAAAAATCTTGAAATAGCGGCAGAGATAAAACAACATGGCAAAGAAGATATTCCACGTGTTTTGGAAATGGTAGATCTTACTAAAAGAAAAGATTCTAAATTCAGCACCTATTCTCTTGGAATGAAACAGCGGCTTGCCATTGCATCGTGCCTGTTAGGCAATCCCAAAGTATTGGTCTTTGATGAGCCTACTAACGGCCTGGATCCTGTAGGTATTGCGGAAATAAGAGACCTTATGAAAAATCTTTACAGCGAAGGCAAAACAATAATAATGGCAAGTCATCTTCTTGATGAGGTAGAAAAAGTTTGCACTCACGTGGCCATCTTAAGAAAGGGAGAATTAATTACCTCGGGAAATGTAAATGAAATTTTATCGAATGAGGATATGGTAGAAGTGGGAGCAAAAAATAGTGATAAATTAATTGAGGTATTACAAAACATGCCCAACCAAACGCGGGTAGCCAAAGAAGGTGGTATGATAAAAGTTTTTTACCCCGTTGGCACTGCAGACCTTGAAGCCATTAATAATTTTTGTTTTAGCAATGGCATTATTCTCAATCATCTTATTCTTAAAAAGAAAAGCCTTGAAGCAAGGTTTTTTGAACTTACCAATAATTAAAGCAAGGCATGTTACATCTGTTAAAAATTGAATGGCTTAAAGTAAAAAATTATAAAGCATTCTGGATATTTTCTATTCTTTATTCATTCGCAATACTGGGCATTAACTATACAGGATTTTACGTAAATGAATTATCAAATCAAAATTTGCCGCAAGCGCAAATGCTGCTCGGCACTCCCTATGCATTTCCTAAAGTGTGGCAAACAGTAGGTTGGATGAGCAGTTGGCTTTTATATTTCCCCGGCATACTTTTTATTATGATGCTTACCAACGAATTTAATTTTAAAACTCACCGGCAGAATATAATTGACGGATGGACACGCATGCAATTTGTTTCGGTAAAATTTGTTTTTGCAATACTGTTTGCTCTTGTAGCCACATTTTTTAATTTTCTTGTTGCCTTACTTTTTGGTTCACTCACTACAGGCTCTTCGTTCAGCTTTGATGGAATAGAAAATGTAGGCTACATTTTTATTCAAACGGTGGCGTATATAACTTTTGCTATGTTTCTTGCGGTACTTTTTAGAAGAAGCGGTGCAGCTATTGCGGTTTTCTTTTTATACGGTTTAATATTCGAATGGCTTCTAACGGTGCTGATTAATTTTAAATTGGATATTTCTCCGGTTGGATATTTTTTACCTCTCCAGGTAACCGATGTTATGTTACCGATCCCATTTGGAAAGACCGTTATTTATAAAGGTGCGCCCGATCAATATATACTTGTTATAGCAAGCCTGGCATACATCTGCGGCTATTTCTTTTTTGCAATGAAAAAATTCACAAAAGAAGATTTGTAAAAAATATAACGGAATGAAATTTATTTCTTTATCAAATCATCCAGGGCAGATTCGATAGTTGGATATAAAAAAGTAAAGCCTGTTGATTTAATTTTTTTATCGCTAACGGTTGCACTCTTTAAAATCTCAATACTTCGCTTTCCCATAAATAATTTTAAAAAAAATGTTGGAACATGAATCGGAATAAAAAATTTATTTCTCAATTTTTCCGCGGTCAGCAATATGAATTTTTTGTTCGTTACCGGAACAGGCGCTACTGCATTGTAAACACCACTCAAATTTTTGTTTTCCATCGCTTCAATATACATACGGCAAATATCATCAACATGAATCCAGCTTATTATTTGTTTGCCATTTCCTAAAATTGCAGCAACGCCAAAGTTCAAAGGCATTCTAAATTCTTTAAAAGCGCCGCCATCATTACTTAATACAATACCTGTACGAAGTTTTATCAACCGGATGCCTGATTGCATAACCGGGTCCACACTACTTTCCCACAGCGCACAGGTTTCACCTAGAAAATTTTTATCATGTTCATCTAATTCTATAAATCCATCTCTCTGCAGTAAGGGATCCACATCGGCACCATACCATCCAATTGCAGATGCAGAAACAAATGATTTTACATGGTGTGTATTTTCGCGGAGAGTTTTTATAATTAATTCACTGCTTTTAGTACGGCTATCAACGATTTCTTTTTTATATTTTTCTGTCCATCTTTTATCCATTACGCCCGCGCCAGCTAAATGAATAATATGATCTGCTTTTTGTATTACCTGTGCATCAATGACCTGATTTTTTATATCCCAAAAACTATACAATATCTTAGGATTGGAGGAAGAATCTTTTTTATTCCTGGTTAAAATGATTACTTCATAATTACGCTCAATTAAATAGCTTGTTAATTTTTTACCAATGAGGCCGGTACCACCCGATATCAGAACAACAGCCATTTTTTTTATCGTAAATTAGTATTTATCCAAAAGTAAATTATTTCAATTTAGTGTTTAAAAGCATTTATTTACTTTTAATAAGTCAACGAAAGTTATATGAAGAACGCTCTCATTTTTTTTATTTTAAGCCTGTTTTCTTTACAGGCAATCTCCCAACACATAACTTATAGCCAACCTGAGTCTGACGATACCCATTCGCTTAATTTCGATATTATTGGGAAAATAGATGGTAATTTTTTGGTGTATAAAAATATCAGGGATAAATACGCCATAAGCGTGTACGACAATCAAATGAAATCGAAAGATAGAGTTAATCTTGACTTCATGCCTGGTAAAACTATTAATGTAGATTTTGTTGCCTATCCTCATTTTGCTTACATTATTTACCAGTTTCAGAAAAAAAATGTGCTTCATTGTATGGCTGCTGCAATAGATGGTAATGGAAAATTATTAAAAACTCCTTTTGATATTGATACCACGCACATCAATTTTTTGGCCGATGATAAAATCTATAGCACCATCAACAGCGAAGACAAGTCTAAAATAATGGTCTATAAGATTCAGAAAAAAAATGACAAATTTAATTTTGTTACGTTGCTCCTGAATGACAGTCTCAATCTGCTACACAAATCAAGAATTGAAACTCCCTATGAAGAGCACAAAGATATTTTCAGTGATTTTTTTGTTGACAATTCGGGAAACTTTGTTTTTACAAAAGGAACCAAGTCAGGTTCAAGAGACTATCTTCAAAAGCTAATGCTGGTTACAAAAGGTCCGCAGGATGATAATTTTACTTTACATGAATTGAATCTTTCACAAAATTATCTTGATGAAATAAAATTGAAAATCGATAATAAAAATCAGGAATATGTTATTAATTCTTTATTCTATAAAAAGAAAAATGGCAATATTGAAGGATTTTATACCGTAGTGTGGGACAAGAAAAATGATAAGTTAGTTTCACAAAATTTTTCAGAATTTATTTATTCCATAAGAGCACAGGCAAAAAATGAAGGTGGAACAAAGCTTGCCCTTAATGATTATTTTATAAAGGATGTTATTCTTAAAAAAGATGGCGGATTTATTTTAACGGCTGAAGCTCATACTTCACAATCGCATGGGACTCCCTGGAACCGTTATGATTATTTATACGGTTCCCCGTCTCTTTCTCCCTATGATTCCTATTATCTCAATTCACCATCATCTTACTGGTATTCGGGTAGGTCACCATACTATTATAATAACGGCGGACAGGTGAGATACGATTATGAAAATATCGTTGTAGTCAACCTTGATAATACAGGAAATTTAGTGTGGAGTAATGTTGTTCATAAGTCACAATTTGATGATGACAACGATAATTTTCTTTCTTACGGTATCGTGTTAACCGGTGGCAAATTGCATTTTTTGTATAATGAGCTGGAAAGACATAATCAACTCATCCATGATCAATCTGTTTCTGCAGATGGCGCAATAACCAGAAATCCGCCACTTAGAAGCCTTGACAGGGGTTATGAATTTATGCCCCGCTATGGAAAACAGGTAAGTTCCTACCAGGTAGTTGTTCCTTGTATGTATAAGAATATTATTTGCTTTGCAAAAATTGAATATTAGAAGAGAAACAAAAAGTATTAGAAGTTTTTTTTAATACATAGAAAAAATGATACAAAAATTTTTCAGTCATTTGTATAATTTCCCTTTTAAAAAAATAATATTTTCTTTATAAAAGAGTTATAGTATTAGCCGATATAAATTTTTTATTTTTGTTTCTCAACCTAACTCTCATCTGTGACAGGTGCATTCAAGGCTAATAATCCGTTTAATACTTTCATGCTTCTTATTTACGGCTTGCTTTTAAAGCTGGTCTGGTTTTTATCGCCGCAAATACCAGTTGTTGAAAAATCAGACGGCTTTCTTTACAACAGGATTCTTACAACGCTCAAACCCTTATTTGACGGGTTTCCTGCGATTTATTCAATTATCACTTATTTATTTTTATATACACAGGCAATAAGTTTTAACAGGCTGCTCAATAACAGGCGGCTGATGCAAAAACCAAATTATCTTCCTGGAATGAGTTACCTGCTCATTACTTCATTTTTTGCTGAATGGAATGTTTTGAGCGCTCCATTAGTTATAAACACATTACTTATTTGGGTTTGGGCAAAAATGAGTAATCTTTATAATAATCCTCATGCAAAATCAACATTGTACAACATAGGGATCGTAATTGGCATCACTACGTTTTTTTATTTTCCATCGCTTGCTTTTGCACTCATGATAATTTTTGCTTTATTAATTACGCGGCCTCCAAGAGTTGCTGAATGGGTAATTGCTATATTGGGCATTGCCACTCCCTGGTATTTATTGTTTGCGTGGCTATTTTTTACCAATAAATTATATAGCTTCCAACTTTCCGGTATCCATCTGGATTATCCTTTGTTTGCCAAAAATAATGCTCAATACACCGGAATAGCTTTGATTCTCTTTGCTGCAGTAATAGGCGGCATTTTTGTACAGGCAAATGCAAGAAAGCAAATTGTGCAGGTGCGCAAAAGTTGGGGATTAATGTTATTGTATTTAGTTGTTGCTTTATTTATACCTTTTATTAACAGCAGCCATAATTTTCAATATTGGATTTTGGCTACCGTGCCGCTATCCGCATTTATTGGCTGTTTCTTTTTTTATCCTAATAAGAAATGGATTCCGGCAACTATGCATTGGATTATGGTAGCTTTCGTAATTTATATGGCGATTATAAAAAAATAATCTTAGTATTTTTGCTTTCTAAAAATCAAAACAAATTATCGAATGAAATTCGGCGTAGTTATTTTTCCCGGCTCTAATTGCGACAGGGACCTGATCGAAGCTTTAAAGAATGATTTGCAGCAGGAAGTAATCACACTGTGGCATAAGGATAAAGATCTTTCCATGTTTAATAAAGAGGATTGTGTCGTATTGCCAGGCGGATTTAGTTATGGTGATTATTTAAGATGCGGCGCCATTGCAAGGTTTAGCCCGATGATGCAAAGTGTGATTGAATTTGCAAATCAAGGAGGCAATGTTTTAGGCATTTGCAATGGCTTCCAGATTTTATGCGAAAGCGGGTTGCTACCTGGCGTTTTATTAAGAAACAGCAATATGCAATTTGTTTGTAAAAATGTTTTGATTACTTCAGAAAAAAAGATTGGCGAAAAGAATATTTTAAAAATTCCTGTTGCTCATGGGGAAGGACGATATTTTGCCGCGGAAGACGTCCTGAATGACCTGGATAAAAACGAACAGGTATTATATCGCTATTGTAATGCTGAAGGATTATTTGACGTTGATTATTCGCCTAACGGGTCTATCAACAATATTGCAGGTATTTGCAATAAAGAAAGAAATGTTTTTGCTATGATGCCGCATCCCGAAAGAGCATGTAGCGCTTTATTAGGTAATACAGATGGAAGAAAGGTGTTTTCAGATTTATTTTCGATAA
>CBIGQT010000048.1:0-10110 GCA_966191655.1 uncultured Ginsengibacter sp. | reverse complement strand
TTTCCTTCTTTCATCACCATTACCGAACCAATATTGTTATCGGCCATTACTCTTAAGGCATCTATAACCGTCGCCTCGGGTAAAACAGAAATTGCACTGCGGCCCTTTCTGGAAAGTATATCTTTAACATGATTCATAGCAAGCGTTTTATGGTAATTTACAAAAAGAAAGTCAGACATAAAAAAATCGTTAACAATATAGCAAAAACTATTTAAAATTGTCGTTTTTATACAATTTTTCATGCGTATAAGCCCGTAATTTTAATAAAAAACTTGTATTATTGAAATTAACTAAGTAATTTAGTGTATTCCTTTTAACCCGCCCCCTCTTTAAACGATCCTAATTCAGTCAATTCGCAATACCTAAGAAATCCTGCTTTTTTAATTATTGTTTAAATTTTAAATTGTAGGTTATGAAAAAAGTTTACGCAACTGAAGTCACAGACACATTTGTAGCCATTGGAATCATTGTAGGATTTTATGGCCTCATGGCGCTTGTAGCCATTTTAACAGGGTTATAAGTAAAAAAATGACTCGGTTTGTAATAACCTTTGCCGGTTTTATTGAATTGGCAAAGGTTATTTTTTTTATAACAGCTTAAATCTAGATTGCCTTTGCTTTCCATCCGTCCAGTGATTGAAGGAATCAAAAGTTCAAAAGAAGAAGACCCAATTCGGGCAAGGCAAACCATTCAATAGTGTCTTCCTCCGGCAGTGGACATGTTTCTTTTCAGGACATTACGGTTAATTTGTAGAAATAGTTTCAAAAGGATTTTGGTTTCAATAGAATTGATATTGCGTAATTTTAAGTTTAAATTATTTTATGAAACACGCAAAAGAACTGGAAGACTTAAACAAAAAAAGCTTAGAAAAATTTGATGAGTATTTAAAAACAAAAGAAAACCTCGATAAAACACACCAGGATAAATTGCATGCCGCGAAAAATAAATGGCAAAGTTCATGGACCGATTTTATGGACGTTCTGATGTATCTCGAAACATTGGAAATATGATTCAGTCTTTTATTTTGAATGCTAATTTTTTTTATTTGGCTGTTTACATAATATTCATAAGATTTGACGAGGTAAATATTTTACATTTGTCACTCGCAAAATTTCAATTTCAAAAAAATAAGAATGAATGATACACCCGGTTCATTTATACTCCAGGTAGAAGGTCTCAATGTATTTTATGGAACATTTCATGCAGTTAGCGATGTAACATTCAGCGTAAGATCGGGCGAAATATTCGGATTGCTCGGACCTAATGGTGCCGGCAAGACGAGTACACTTAGTGCGGTTGAAGGTTTATTAAAACCACAATCAGGAGAAATATCTGTGGCCGGTTTTAATATAAGTAAGCAGCCCTTGCATGCCAGGGCTAATATGGGTGTGCAACTTCAGGCAACCAGTTTTCAGCCTGAACTCACCATCACAGAAATTATCAAATTATATGCAGGCATTTATGGAATAGCCTTAACCTCTGAAAAATTAAATGCAATATTGCATGAAATAAAACTGGAAGAATCTGCTTCAAAAAGATTCGGTCAGTTATCGGGTGGCCAGCAACAACGTGTTTCTTTAGTAATATCAACTATTCATGATCCGATATTAGTAATGCTGGATGAACCAACTAGCGGTCTTGACCCGCAATCACGCCGGCAACTTTGGGAACGTATAGAAGCAATCCGTGAAAAAGGCCATGCCGTGTTGCTTACAACTCATTCAATGGAAGAAGCAGAATCTGTTTGCGACAGAATTGCCATAATTGATCATGGAAAAATTATTGCAACAAATACACCACAGGCACTCATTGAAATACACAGGAATGATCCCGATGTAATAATCGCTTCGAGAAAAGGGAGAATAACACTGGAAGATGTTTTTATTGGCCTTACCGGAAAAAGCGTGAGAGCATAAAAAAATTAAAAATGGAAACTAAAATACCAAAACCATCGGATGCCTTTTTATCACTGATACGTGCTGACTTTACCACGCAGTGGCGCAACCGCCGTTCGGTTATGATGTCGCTGTTAGTGCCTTTAATTATTTTAATTTCATGGAAAGGACTTATCGACAAGTTTGGCGGCGCTTTTGTGTTTTCTATTTCATTAACGATTGGCCTTACTTCTATTGGTTTGATGGGTTACGCTATTTCTGTTGCCCGCGACCGTGATAAAGGGATATTTCAACGTTTGCGTGTAACCCCGATGCCTGACGGTTTTATAATGATGAGCAGGTTGGTGGTACAACTGGGAATGATAGCTTTGCTTACAATAGGTGTTTTTATTATTGGTTATCAAATCGATAAAATTTCGCTTACGCCTGCCGGTTATGTACTTACTTTTATTACCGCTTTTCTTGGTGGTGCATTGTATCTCGGGTTTGGTCAAATGATGGTTGGGCTTATAAAAAACGCTGAAACTGTAAACTCAACCACAAGGCTGGTTTATATAGCGTTTATTATGCTCGGCATGTTTGGTGAGTTAGGTGCTTTTGGTACTGAATTAAAAAATATAATTCACTGGTCACCATTTGGCACAGTAAAAACAATGCTTGCAGCAGCCATGCAACCTGGTACATGGGGCAGAGATGCTACAATTGCGTTATTCACAACCATTGCTTATGCCATAATATTTTCATTTCTGGGGATTAAGTGGTTTAAATGGAATTCGGCAGGAGCTTAATTTAAAGAAACTCATCTTTAAGTTTTTTTTACAGTGCATTTTTAATGTATTAATAATGTATTTTTAATCCCTAAACTACGATCTGCTTATAATTTATAAATCCATTTACTAATGTCCACAGGTTTAACAACTCCTACACTGCAACAACGTAATGTTGCTTTAGATGTATTTCGCGGTATGACGGTTTGTTTTATGATTATTGTAAATACACCCGGAAATTCTGACACTACTTTTTCTCCGCTCCACCATGCCGCATGGAACGGGTTTACGCCTACCGATCTAGTATTTCCCTCCTTTTTATTTGCTGTAGGAAATGCTATGAGTTTTGTTATGAAAAAGTGGGCAAATCAGTCGCAACAAAAAGTAGTTTGGAAAATTTTAAAACGCACAGCCATTATTTTTTTATTAGGCTACCTGATGTATTGGTTTCCTTTTTTCAGGTTGGATAAAGACCACAGTTTTATGGCTTTCCCTATAAGTAATACCCGCATTATGGGAGTTTTACAACGCATTGCTTTATGTTATGGTATAGCCTCGCTTATGATTTATTTTTTAAAAGTAAGAACATCAGTTATTATATGCGTGGTCCTGCTTTTTTTATATTGGATTATTTTATATCGATTTGGAGATGCAGCCAATCCACTGGCCATGCAGGGTAATGCTGGATTTAAATTAGACAGATGGTTAATGGGTGAAAACCATATGTACCATGGGGAAGGCGTTGCCTTCGATCCTGAGGGCTGGCTCAGCACTTTGCCTGCTATCAGTAATGCTGTAGCGGGTTTTGTTGTAGGACAATGGATACAGAAAAAAGGAAATTCGTATGAAGGAGTCACCAAATTATTATTATCGGGTTTTGCATTAATGGTATGTGGTTACTTCTGGGATTTGTTATTACCGATTAATAAGAAGCTATGGACAAGCAGCTATGTTGTTTATACGATCGGGATTGATTGTGTTATTATAGGAACATTGATTTATTTTATTCAAATTCAAAATAAAGTTGGCTGGACAAGATTTTTCCAGGTATTTGGCAAAAATACACTGTTCATTTATTTGCTTTCAGAATTATTAGTTACTGTTCTTTTCACAATTCCTGCAGGAGCCAACTCAAATTTATTTCATTGGATATACCAGAATATTTTTAGTTATGCAGGAGGTTATTTGGGTTCATTACTGTTTGCAATTGCTTATATGCTTGTTTGCTGGAGTGTTGGCTACTGGCTCGATAAAAAAAGAATTTACATAAAAGTGTAATACTCATCTTTACTATCTTAAAAAATTTTACTGACCATATTTTATCATAAGAATTAATCTTCTTACAGAAGTCCTATCCTTTCTTTTTCTTATGAATTTTTTAATGATTTATTTTTGCTGCAATTATAAATTGATAAAATTTTAGTTTTTCTATGCGCATAGCTATAAACGGTATGGGGCGTATCGGCCGGCTTTTATTCAGAAGATTGATAGATGATGAAAGAATAGAAATTGTTGCAGTTAACGATATAATGTCAATCGACAATCTTGCTTATCTTATAAAATATGATTCAGTGTATGGAACATTTGCGGGAGACATAATTACAGAAAATCAATTAATAAAAATACAAGATAGAAAGCTTGCTGTATTTCAAATGGAAGATCCGGAAAACCTGCCATGGAAAAATATGAATGTTGATGTGGTTCTTGAATGCAGCGGCAGTTTTATTTCCCGGGCAAAGGCTGAAAAACATATTCACTCAGGCGCTAAAAAAGTCTTGTTGTCAACCACCGGCGCTGATGACATTCCTTTATTGATTTATGGATTTAATCAAAACAGGTTAACTGATGATATAAATATTATTTCTCCGGGTGGTTGTATGACGAATTGTTCTATTCATATTCTTTATATTTTAAATTCAATAAGTATTGTATCTGCACATATAAATATTTTGCATTCCTATACTTCGCGGCAGGAATTGGTAGATGCATCTAATAAAAATTTCAGAAGAGGAAGAGCGGCGGCGGAATCTATTATTCCCGTAGAAATAGATTTACATAAATCGCTGCAACGTTTAATGCCGGCTATGCAAAATAAAATTGCTTCTTCTTCTGTTAGAGTTCCTGTTGCCAATGGAGCTATGGCAATCTTTTCTATCCAGTTACATGATGAAGTGAGTGTCGGGCAAATAAATCTCCTTTTTAAAAAAGCTGCACAAAACGAATACGAAAACATAATTGATTACACAGAAGAACCTGTTGTATCATTAGATATTAAAGGCAATACCCATTCATGCATTATTGACGGAACACTTACCTCTGTTATTGGAAATCATTGTACAATTGTTGCATGGTTCGATAATGAATATGGTTTCACCAGCAGAATGATTGATTGGTTGAGGCTATTGGACAAATGATATAATAGCCATTTATTTATTTGTAAAGTCGTCCAGCAGCTTCATTACTTTCAGGCCATCTTCTGCACTGCACGGATTAGGGCCTTCATCTAAAAAGTATTCAACAACCTTTTCTATCATTGGCTCTTGTACATGACGGGGAGGCGTAAACGAAATCTCCTCTGTTGTTCCTTTTTTATTTAGAAATATTTTTTGTTCATTAAAAACGCTAAAATTTATACTTCCTTCTGATCCAATAATTTCACAATTATCTTTTCCATTTTCTTCACCAACATTAAAACTCCAGACTCCATTAAAAACAATTCCATTTTTAAATAAGATATTTCCTGTTACAATATCATCCGCATTATATATATGTGTTTGGTTTGTAGAAATACCTTTTGCATATGCTGCATCTCCAAAAAAATAATACATAAGATCGAGTTGATGGGGAGCCAAATCATGAAACAGTCCTCCGCCTGAAACTGCAGCGTCTACTCTCCATTGATTTCCCGGTAGTGCAAGTTCTTCTTTTGAAAGAATTGTTTTATAAAAGCTAAGATTCGCAAATCTAATCTCCCCTATTATTTTATCATCTATTAATTGTTTAATCTTATTAAAGTAAGGCTGGCCGCGCCTGTAATGAGCTATTGATAATTTTATGTTAGCTTCCTTTGCCGCATTCATCATTTTTATCGCTGATGAATAATTTAAAGTCATTGGCTTCTCTACATACACGGGCTTACCGGCCTGTATTGCAGCGAGGGCATACAACTCGTGCGATGACGGCGGTGTAGCAATATAAATTGCGTTTACATCTTTATCATTAATAAGTTCTGTTGCATCATTATACCATTTGGCCACCTGGTGGCGATTTGCATAATCTTTTGCCTTCTCTGCATCTCTGCGCATTACAGCAACCAGGACAGAATTTTTTACTTTACTAAATGCGGGGCCGCTTTTAAGTTCGGTAACATTGCCGCAACCAATGATGCCCCATTTAATTTCTTTCATTTAAAATATTTTTTGTGAAGTTATCGGATTCTTAGTTGCAGAAAGTGTCTGACTACTTTATTAGATTAAACCTGTTAACTTTTTTTATCCGGATACTTTAATTTTTATTTCCTTTACACAATCATTCTTTTCTCAATATAAAATTATATGACTTTACCAAAAGCAAACCCGCAGCCTTTTTATTTTAAACTGGCAATGATACTTATTGCACTCATCGCATTGGGATACTTGAGTATTTTAGGTAAAGAAGTATTGTGTCCCCTTTTATTTGGTCTGCTGTTTTCAATATTGTTATTGCCGCTCGCAGGTTTTTTTGAAAGAAAAATGAAATTACATCGAAGCGCTGCATCGGCCTTATCAGTTTTGTTATTAGTTATTTCTATCGCAGCTATTTTGCTTTTAGTCGGCAGCCAGGTTTCCAATCTTTCTAACGATCTTCCTAAATTAAAAGGGCAGCTTATTACATCGTTACAGAATTTCCAGGAGTGGATATCAGCCACCTTTCATGTTAATATTGAAAAGCAAATGGATTATGTAAATTCTGCAACCGCTAAAATTGAATCTGCAACTCCTAAAGTTATTGGTGCCACGGTTCTTTCTGTATCATCAATTTTATTGTTTCTTGTTTTTGTAATACTCGATACCTTTTTCATGCTCTTTTATAGAAGAAGGTTATTAAAATTTCTTGTAGATGTTTTTGGTGAAAAAAATTCTGTAACAGTTTATGATATTGTAGAAAGAATTCAATTTATTATAAGAAAATATCTCGTAGGACTTTTACTTGAAATGAGCACTGTTGCAGTAGTTTGTTGCAGCGTTTTTATGTTGCTGGGAATTAAGTACGCTATCCTGTTGGGACTCATTACCGCATTGTTTAATATTGTACCCTACATCGGCATCTTTACGGCATTAGTATTGAATGTCATTATTACTTTTGCAACAACTGCCGTAGCTTCAAAAGTTTTGCTGGTAATAATAACTGTAGTTTCAATGCACCTTATAGACAGCAATGTATTACTTCCGTTAATTGTGGGTTCCAAAGTAAGAATCAATGCATTTGTTACTCTTTTAGGCGTAGTGTTGGGCGAATTGATTTGGGGTATTCCCGGAATGTTTTTATCAATCCCTGTAATTGCTATTACAAAAATTATTTTCGACAGAATCGAAAGCCTTCAACCATGGGCACATTTAATGGGAGATGAAAAAATTGAACCTAAAACTTTTAATCTTAAGAAGAAAATTAAAAATAAAAGCGATTAGGTTCGGGCAAATTTCGTTGCCACCTGTTCTTATAAATGACAAGGAATTTATTATTGATCAATCATTTTTATAATATAAAAATATATTTTTTGTATAAACCGTTCCGCCTGAAATGAAATTTAATTATTACTATGACTATGACTAAAATATCTACTTTACTTTTTAATTGTTTTAAAAATGCTTTGTCCCAGCTTCTCTCCTTTTCCTGAAATAGAAACACAACGACTTTTATTACGAAGAATGACAATAGATGATGCAGAAGTTATTCTGTATCTCCGTTCCAATGATGAAGTGATGAAATATATTGACAGGGAACGAACGAAATCAATAGAAGAGGCTAAAAGCTTTATTGATAAAATTGATGCTTCTCTCAATAGCAATAATGGCGTTATGTGGGGAATTATGTTGAAAGAAAAACCTCGCACACTCATCGGAAATATTGGATATTGGCGGCTTATAAAAGAACATTACCGGGCAGAAGTTGGTTACATGCTTCATCCTTCTTTTTGGAAAAAGGGAATTATGAAAGAAGCGTTGCTGCGTGTAATTGATTTTGGTTTTGCTGAAATGAATTTACACAGTATAGAAGCCAATATTAATCCGGGGAACGAAGCTTCAGCAAAGCTTTTGGAATCAACAGGATTTATAAAGGAAGCTTATTTTAAAGAGGATTTCTTTTTTGATGGAGAATTTCGTGATACAATAATTTATTCCCGCCTGAAATAATTATTTGATTTTTTTAAAATTTTGTGGACCAAAAAAAAGGTTACCGTTATGGCAACCTTCTGCTTTTTAAAATAATGTTTCTCAATGTACTTTGAAATTAAATTTTCTATTCCCCCATAATAAAGTAACTACGCCACCAGGAGTTATCGTGAAGGTCATTTTTTCAGATTCAGGAGACGCCTTAGAATATTTTGTATTAATACGCAATACATCATCGGCACCATTGTATTTGAAAGCGCCCCATTGCTGCCAGGTTTTATTAAAAATTACCGTTACTGTATCTCCTTTGAATAAAGTAAATAATTCATATTTCTCTGCCGGTAATTTTTTTCCTGCAATAGTCAGATCTTTATCTGTTTCAAATACGGTTGCTTCATTAGCGCCGGTACGCCACACTTTTCCGTCCATTGGTTCCAGGTCCTTACCGATTGTTCTTCCTTTTACTGATGGTTGGCTGTAATCTATTGAAATGGTTGCACCGCTGTTGATTTTTTGAGTAACTTTTGCAGGCGGACTTGGCCTTTTACTTTTGTCTTCTTCTGTCTGCGCATTTACATGTACACTTGCCATTAATCCAGATGCAAGTAAAGCCATGGTGAATAATTTTTTCATTGTTATATTTTTTTTAATTCGCAATTCAAAATATTTTGAACAGTTTTCAAATATATTGAAAACTTGCAAATGATATTTTCTTTAATGGATAACCGGAGGCTGAATCATTTTAAATTCCAAGTAAATTTATCCTTATAAATATCTTTTTAATATAAGCTTAACAGTTTAGAAAGGGATATTTCTTTTAAACGACTTCTATTTCTGCAACAGGTTTCATTTTATCTATTCGTTCCAATAAAGAAAATATATCAGCCCGGTATGAGAAAATTGCAAAAAGTATTTTTATTGCGGCGTTAATATTTGTTTTCCTTATAACATTTATCGTGGCCTTTTCAATAACGTTTTAATGGTAAAAGACATTCTCAAAAATAATTAAACTCCAAAGATTTCTTATCCCAGTTGCCTGTGTCGGCTGCTGCATCATAAGTAGATTGAAGAAACTCCATCAACATCTTTTCCGGAAATGCGGCTTTTCTAACGTCATCGTATAGAAGAAAAAATTCTCCCATTTCTTTACTGTAAAAAGCTTCATTGGGAAGAACATGCTGTATTCCAAAATCGGCGGGAGTGGGATAAGCGTATGAATAAAAAGCAGGATGAGGAAAAGCTTCATTTCCGGGCCAGAAACCTGCGCTGGAAACTTCATGAGAATAGGATTCCTGCATAACTTTAAGAGGTATGTTTGGTGCGCCGCCCGGATGTTTGGGAGCCTCTCTCCCTGAAAATCGGGTAACAGCCAAATCAAATCCTCCCCAGAAAAAATGAACCGGGCTGCACTTTCCACTGAATCGTGCCCTGAATTTATTAAATACAGGTTCTATTTTTAAAAGCGCCTTCCAGAATAAATTTATTTGTTCTGTATCGTAAGATTGATGAATACTATCTTCTTCAAATGGAATAGCAGGATCTATTTCGTTTGGCTTTGCATAAATTTTTACATCAATATTCAAAGCTTTCAATCTATCAAAGAGTTCTCTGTAAAAAGAAGCAACTGTTCTTGGGTAAAGGACTACACTTTCATTGCTGCCTTCACTGGTGATAATTAAAAGCCGGTGATTTATAAAATCAAATGCTAACTCAAATATTCCATTTTCATAATCAATTCCACCCGTTGTTATTCCTTGCGGCGAAACGGAAAAAGTTACATGCCACGAATGATTAAGCCATGGCATTTTTATGAGCCGTATTTTACCAACTATCTGTGTCCATAGTTGAACAGTTGCGATAGTATCTTTCAATTTATCATACTGTAAATCCGGCCACTCGCTTTGCATTATTTATTTGATTTAAAAAGATTGGGAAGGTTGAATAAAAAATTCCTCTTAATTCTTACTTAGTAATCTGCAATAATTTCATCTTTATAACACCACATCCATCTTTCACCTGGTTCTGCGGAAATAACAACAGGATGTTTCACTTCATGATAATGTTTGGTCATGTGCG
>CBIGQT010000047.1:0-10132 GCA_966191655.1 uncultured Ginsengibacter sp. | reverse complement strand
TAGGGTTTTGCAAGATGATCAATTACAAATTTTTGCTTTGGAAATTGAGCAACAAATTCTTTAATGAACTTTAGCTGATCAGCATATATGAGAATGTCATACGTATAATCAAATTCCTGCAAGGCTTTCATACCTCTTAAAAATTCAGCTTTCAACATCAGGTCTCTTTGCACTTCTCCCTGCAAAATATGCCGAAAGCCTTTTATTTTTTTGAATTGAGTATAGTAAGAAAGTTTCTCTTTGATATTCTTTGCCTGGAAATCTACCCAACCAACTATTCCCTTTATAAAATCATTCCTCTTTGCATTTTCCAATTGAAAAACATTTTCAATTTCGGCCTGCTCGGACTGGACCGTTATACATCCATCAAAGGCATTTCGCTTAAGAAGAGGTGCGAATTGTGAAGGCATAAAATCTTTTCTTAGGAAAGACATGCTATCCGGTATCCAGGTATCACGTATTGGATCAAATTTCCAGAAATGCTGATGGGCGTCAATTCTTTGCATAAGCTTTTACATTTTGTTTAGATATGCCTAACCCGTCAATCCCCAATTCCATTATATCCCCGGCTTTTAAATATACCTGTGGATTCATTCCCAAACCCACACCAGCCGGGGTTCCCGTAGAAATTACATCACCGGCCAGCAATGTCATAAATTGACTTACATAAGAAATTAAAAAAGGTATTTTGAAAATAAAATTAGCAGTGTTGCCGTCCTGCATTTTTTCGCCATTAACGGTTAACCATAAACGCAAACTGTTAATGTCCGGAATTTCATCCTGCGTAACCATAAACGGGCCGAGCGGTGCAAATGTATTACAGCTTTTTCCTTTCACCCATTGACCATTTTTTTCCAGTTGAAATTCTCTTTCACTCAAGTCGTTATGCAGGCAATATCCCGCGACATAACTTAGTGCTTCATTTTCATCCACGTAAGAAGCCTTCTTTCCAATAACTAGAGCAAGTTCTACTTCCCAATCAGTTTTTGTAGAATTCTTTGGAATAATCACATCATCATAAGGGCCACACATAGCTGTAGTAGATTTAAAAAAAATAATAGGTTCAGAAGGAATCTTTGCATTTGTTTCTTTTGCATGGTCTGCATAGTTCAACCCGATACAAACAATTTTTGAAGGTCTCGTAACGGGACCGCCTAAACGAATATTTTTAGAAACTTTTGGGAATTGATTTTCATTCGATTCAATAAATTTTTGCAGGCGTTGCAATCCATCTGTTTCAAAAAAAACTTCATTATAATCTTCTCCAAACGATGAAACATCATAATATTCATCGTTAATAATAACTCCGGGCTTTTCTTTATTCAGTTCACCAAAACGTATCAGTTTCATTCTGTGTAAAATTTAATTATTTAATTTGATAAACCCACCATCAATCGGGTAATCACAGCCCGTTATAAAAGCAGCTTCATCAGAACATAAAAATAAAATAAGGTTGGCAACTTCTTCCGGCTTTGCCATTCTGCCAATGGGCTGGCCTTTAGATAGTTTTTTAAACATCTCTTCTTCTTTACCCGGATAATTCTTTTTTATAAAATCATCCACAAAGGGAGTATGCACTCTGGCAGGAGAAATACAATTGCAACGAATTCCTTCCCCAATATAATCTTTTGCGACTGACAAGGTCATCGCATATACAGCTCCTTTAGTCATAGAATATGCAAAGCGGTCCGCAATACCCACATTATTTGCAATAGAAGCCAGGTTCAGTATAATCCCGCTTTTATTTTTTTTCATTATAGAAATTGCTGCCTGCATACAATTATAAACCCCTTTTACATTTACATTGTAAAGACGGTCCATATCTTCTCCTGATGTATTTTCCAGGTTACCAACATGCGATATACCTGCACTGTTTATCAAGATATCAATGCCTGAAAGTTTATTGAAAATTTCTTTGACCTGGCTTTTATCCGTAACATCACCCGTATGCATAAACGCTTTTCCATTCGATTTTGTAATCAGCTGCAAAGTTATGCTGGCAGCAGTTTCATTAAGATCGAGTAAATGAACGGTAGCACCCTGCGTTGCAAATAACAAAGCAACTGCCTTACCAATACCACTTCCACTTCCCGTAACTATGGCTATTTTATTATTTAACTGAAACATGTTTTAATTATTGATCTTCTGTGATAATATTCAGGATTTTTTTAAATCAAAAATTTTATCCATCAATTTCCATTTCTCTCCTATTTCGCTGCCAAGTAATGGCTGTTGGTATTTCCACATTAACGCTTCCCATTCCTGCACTTTCGGATTGTCGATATCTAACTTCTGTTTTCTTTCAAAACTAAAATTATCATCCACCTGCATTATCATAAACAACCTTGTTTCGTACCGGTATATCTGCATGTTTATAATTCCTGAATCCTTTATAGAATCTATAATTTCAGGCCATACTTCTTTGTGATGTTCCTCGTATTCGCTTATCAATTCAGGATCATTTTTTAAGTCGAGTGTTAAACAATATGTTTTCATAAATAATTTAATGGTTTAATGTTATATCTACTTTAGAATCATCACGATTAATTTTTTGCATAAATGCGAATATTGCCACTATTATAAAACAAACCATTGGTACAATATATGCTAATTGAATATTTCCACCCGTGGCATCTGAAATTCTACCCATTATTAAAGGAAAAATAGCGCCGCCAACGATAGACATTATTAAAAATGATGAGGCTATCTTGGTTTCTTCTCCCAATCCTTTAACACCAAGAGCAAAGATAGTTGGAAACATAACTGACATAAAAAATGGGACTGCCATTAATGTATAAACGGCAATCTCTCCATGTGTAAATACTGCAATACCGAGTAAAAAAATATTAATAATTGCATATAGTCCCAGTAAGCGTTCCGGCCTTACATACTTCATAAGAAAAGTGCCGCTAAAACGCCCAACCATAAAACCAACCATTGCAATGTATCCCCACCAATAAGCAGCTTGTTTTTCCGGAAGATTCATAGTGTACCTGGAAAAACGAATAAAAAAACTTCCAACACCTACTTGTGCACCCACATAAAAAAACTGTGCAATAACAGCCCATTTTACCTGTGGTATTTTTAGTACTCTAAATGAGAAAGGCGCTTTAGTATTTTCATGAACGATTTGCCCCTCAGGTAATTTAGAAACAAAGAAAAGCGCGAACAATAAGAGGACTCCCAAAGCAATTATTAAATAAGGTATTTTAACAGTATCCGCTTCCGATTGTAAGTAATTATTCAACTGCCCGGAAGCAGCCATTTGTTTTAGTTCAGCAGTTGAATGCTCAACGCCGGTCAAAATAAACTGGCCACCAAGTATTGGAGCCATAAAAGCTCCCACTCCATTAAATGATTGTGCAAAATTTAATCTTCTTGCGCCGGTTTTTTCATCGCCCAATTTCGCCATATAAGGATTAGCAACGGTTTCCAAAAAAGTAGCGCCACTGGCAATTACGAATAATGCTCCAAGAAAAAACGCATAGTTGCGTGCAGAAGCTGCCGGTATAAAAAGTAATGCACCTAACCCATATAAAAAAAGACCAAACAATATTCCTTTTTTATAACCATACTTGTGCATGAACCACCCTGCCGGAAGAGCAATAGAAAAATAGGCAAGGTATACGGATGTATCAATAAATGCTGATTGGGTATCAGTAAGCTGACACGCTTTTTTTAAATGCGGGATAAGGATTGGATTTATATTATGAAGAAAAGCCCAAAGAAAAAACAAAGAGGTCACTAAAATAATGGGTAAAGTATAGTTCCGGTTATTCATATCAGCGCATATTAGGCAATCGACTTAGTTTGTAAATTTTATAAATTTATCACTTATTCAATTAACGGGTCATGATTTTTACGCTAATAAATTTTCATAAATTACTTTACCGCCATATAAAAAACAAAGTAAAGAGGTAGTTATGATTAAAACACTCTGCAGTATCTGCGCCTGCATTAATTTTTTAGAGAATGGCACGCTGAACAAACCCGCCGCTACAAACATTCCCGCAATGCAACCCATGCCGAATATTACCAGGTACATTAATCCATCAACAGCACTTTTCATTTGTGAGATGGCAATCAGGATCAACGCACCGCTTCCCGCAAGCCCGTGAACCAATCCTACACCATAAGCCAGTGAATGTTTATGATGATGTTCATGTTTATAACCAATATGTACATGCAAATGTTTATGTTTCTCATCTGCAACATGCTGCGGATGAGCATGAATAATAATTTTTTTATTTTGAAAATGATGCTCAAACGATCAAACAAGTAGAAATTTAACCAGGCGGTAAACAGCAAGCACAATCAGCATTACGCCAACTAACGCTTCGAAATAACGGAAATATTGATCTGATATTCCTGCTTTGAATACAATCATTAATACACCAATAAAAAAAATTGTAGACGCATGACCGAGTCCCCAAAAAACACCATCTTTCATGGAGGATCTCATATTATTTCGCTGTGATACAATATTGCTTACCGCCAATAAATGATCAGTTTCGAAAGCATGTGTAAAGCCTGCGTAGATTGTAAGTAAAAGTGGAAACGTGAACATCTGTAATATTAAATGCTATAAAAAATTATCTTGTGCAATCTTGAAATTTGTGCCACTTATGATTTAATATTTACTATTTCGTACTTCATATTTAATTTCTTCTCTTTCACTTTATTTGTAAGCCATCGGCACCATTCTTCCAAACCTTCTCCTTTTATACTTGATATTGTTATCACCTCAAGATTCGCATTAATATCCCTTGCGTCTTGTGTTATTGCATCTACGGAAAATGGCACATACGGCAGCAAATCAGATTTTGATACGAGCATTAATTCGCTTGTTAAAAACATACGTGGATATTTTTTAGGCTTATCATCCCCTTCTGTAACAGAGATAACAGTTACACGATAATCTTCACCCAAATCGAATGCAGCGGGGCAAACCAGGTTACCAACGTTTTCAATAAACAACACATCTACATCAGTAAGGTTAATATGATCCAATGCCTGCAGTATCATTTGCGCTTCAATATGGCACATGCCACCCGTTACAATCTGCAACGCATTAATACCAACCTCTCTCATACGTATTGCATCACGTTCCGTTTCCGGATCTCCAACCAACACTGCTATATTGAGTTTATCTTTTAATAACTTTCCTGTCTCCTGCATCAGCGTCGTCTTTCCGCTGCCGGGAGAAGAGCAAATATTGATTACAAGAATTTCGGGTAGGCGTTCCCGTATAGCCTTTGCCACAAAGTCATTTGCCTTCAACAAATTCAACGTTGTGTTTTCACATTGTACTGAGCCAACCGGCGCCCTGTTTGATTTTGGTATCATGTTTTAAAATATAAGTTATAATATGAATAATGAAATACCAGAGTTTTGCATGATGAGAATTTATTCAATTCATTCCTCTTCATATTTATTCTTCGAATTCTACTTTGCTTATCAGCAATTCTTCTCCCTGTACAATATTCCTGCTTGGTTTACCGCAAGTACAAACAAATTTATAATCATGCACTTCTACTTCTTTATTGCAATCATCACAATGAATTAATACAGGTAACACATTTACGTGAAGTTTTGTTTTATGGTAAATCGGTTCATCCAATAATACCGCATCAAACGCATTTTGCATTAATATTGGTTGCACGTTGCTAAGTATGCCGACAGTAAGATGTATGCCCCGGACTTTATCTGCCTGTCCGGGAAATTCATCTTCCAATGTTTTAAAAATATTTCTTACTAATGATATTTCGTGCATATTGTAATTGACTCCTCAAAAGGTACTAAGTAATGAGTAAAAAGAACCAGTGTTTTATCAAGAATAGGTTGCCTGGTGGTTTTCTTCAATTGAAATTCATTACTAAAATAAATACAAAAATCTTAATAGAAAGAACTAATGATTTAATTTTATTAATATATAGAATATCTATGAAATAATATTTAGAAATGGCATTTTCAAAAAAACATAATAAAACTTTTGTTGAGCAAAAACCTCAAAAGAGTCAGCAATTAATATTGCAACATACCGAAGAAGCAGCGCTAACACAATTAGAGCGTTCTTCAAAAGGATTAATATTATCAGGTATTTCAGCAGGATTGGATATAGGCTTTTCAGTATTATTAATGACAGTGATGCTAACTACCTTTAATGGAATATTTCCTGACGCTGTTGTTAGATTTTTAACTGCAAATATGTATCCCATCGGATTTATTTTTGTTGTGTTAGGGAGATCAGAATTATTTACTGAACATACGACACTCGCTATTCTTCCGGTTCTGCAGGGTTTTGCATCCATAAAAAAGTTACTGCGTCTATGGGTGATCGTTTATATAAGCAATATTTTTGGCGGCCTCATATTCGCCTTAATACTTTCTTATTTTGGAGGCTCACTTCATTTTCTTCATAAAGAAGCATTTGCTCAAATTGCCGATAACTTTATTCACAATTCATGGCTTACAACCTTATTAAGCGCAGCTTTAGCGGGATGGCTGATGGGCTTGCTCGCATGGCTTGTTGCTGCTGCAAGGGAAACCATAAGTCAGATATTTATAATATGGATAGTTACAGCTGCGATAGGCTTTGCCGGTTTACCACATTGCATTGTAGGAAATATTGAGATGGCCGCTGCATGGTTTAGCGGGCAGGTATCTTTTAATGAATATCTTTTGTTTCTTGCGCCTGTTACATTAGGTAACGCTATCGGCGGAGTGCTCTTTGTAGGCATTTTAAAATTTAGCCATACTGTGAATAGTGGAAAGGAGAAAGAAATTGATTTGGAAAATGAAGCGACAGTTATCTCATAAATTTATATGGGCAAATAAAAACTTTTAAGAAAGACAAAATTGTTTCCGGATAAAATAATATATTTGCAACGTTGTTACAATAATTTGTAACATAGCTGTAACTAATTTTATTATAATTTGCATCCTTCTTTGAAAAAAGATGAAGAAGTTTCTTAACAAATCCCATAGTCTAAGAAAGATCAGCACTGTACTGTTGCTATTTGTTTTTACGCTGGGAATAACTCCCCGCAAAACGCTTCACGACTGGTTTGCAAATCATAAAGATAGTACTACATCAATACCTGAAAGCAAGACACCACAATTAACCAAAGCCGGTTTTAATTGCAATTGCGAAAACCTTGTTGCCGAATCACATTTTGTTACTTTTAGCAGTGTTCCTGTTTTTAATTTCTCCTTCATACATTTATTTGCTTTTTGTCATACTCCTTCATTAGTATCACTTTCTCTTTTTCATAATAATCTCCGCGGACCACCATTAGAATTTTAGTTGTATACAAATTATCCGCTTATAAACTTGTTTAAACATATATAAGCAACATCTAAAATTTAAAAAATATATTAATGAAAAAGAATTCTATTCTTTTACTGTTACCCCTGATGCTGTTTACTTTTTTCAACCTAGCATCAGCACAAACTAATTTTACAAAAAACATTATTACGAAAGTTAGCTTATCAGGAAAGATAACGGCCGCCGCTACCGGAGCACCTTTACAAGGCGCCAGCGTTTATATTCCCGATTTGAAAATGGGAACAACAGCTGAAGCAAAAGGTAATTATATCTTGCGGAATATTCCGGAAGGAATTTATGTGATCCAGGCAGGTTTTGTGGGTTATAAGAATAACATAAAAACGATTTCACTAAATGATAATACCACAACAGATTTTGTTATGGAAATTTCTATAACCGAAGAAAATGAAATTGTGGTAACCGGTACTTCAAAAGCAACTACTATAAAAAGAAATCCAATACCAATCATCTCAATTAACACACAATTTCTACAGCAAAACCTGAGCACAAATATTATTGATGCTATTGCTCACGTTCCCGGTATCAATGCGGTTACAACAGGGCCAAACATTTCAAAACCGTTCATTAGAGGATTAGGATTTAATCGCATACTTACTTTATATGATGGTGTGAGACAAGAAGGGCAACAATGGGGTGACGAACATGGTATTGAAGTAGATCAAAATACAGTTGCAAAAGTAGAAGTAGTAAAAGGACCTGCAAGCCTTATCTATGGCTCTGATGCGGTTGCAGGAGTTGTAAATTTATTGCCCGCTCCTCCTCCGGAAGATGGAAAAGTAATCGGGAATATTTCAGGCGAATATCAATCTAATAATGGATTAATAGCAGGTTCCGCTATGCTTGCGGGAAATAAAAATTCAATTACCTGGATGGGGAGAGCTTCTTACAAAATGGCAACAAATTATCAAAACAGCATTGATGGAAGAGTATATAATACAGGTTTCAGAGAACTTAATTTCAGTGGTTCTGCAGGCATTAACCGTTCATGGGGATATTCGCATTTAGGCGTTTCCACATTTAATGATTTACAGGAAATACCTGATGGAAGCAGAGATTCTGCCACAAGAAAATTTACAAAGCAAATTACAGAAGCAGATACTTTCAGGCCAATAGTTTCTGATGAAGAATTAAAATCTTATAACATTACAGCGCTTCACCAGCATGTACAACATTACAGAATTTACAGCGCTAACAATTTTATCCTGGGACAGGGTTCTCTTGGAATTAACGTTGCTTACCAAAAAAGTATAAGGCAGGAATTTAGTCATCCCGAAATTGCTATACCAGGTTTAGATCTGGATTTAAATACTTTTTCTTATGATGCAAAATATTATTTCCCCGAGAGAAAACATTGGAGTGTAACGGCTGGTGTTAACGGGATGTATCAAAATAATAATGTTACTAAAGGAACAGAATTTGTTATTCCTTCTTACAAACAGTTTGATATAGGTCCATTTGTTTTTATAAAGAAAACAATAAATAATCTTGAACTCGCTGGTGGAATACGATATGATGTAAGACAGTTTAATAACCAATCTTTATATACCAAGCCAGATCCTGTGAATGGTTTTGATACGCCTGTTTATGGCATTGATACCGTTGGCGCAGATAATCCGTTTTATGCATATAAACATACGTTTTCAGGAGCCAGTGGAAGTTTCGGTTTATCATACCGCTTCTCAGATCATTTTACAGGGAAAGCCAATATTGGCAGAGGATACAGGTCGCCAAACATATCAGAGATTTCTGCAAACGGCGTTCACCCGGGAACAAACAGTTTTCAAAAGGGCAATTTGGATTTTAAACCTGAATTCAACTGGCAGGAAGATATTGGAGCAAGTTATAATTCGAAACATGTTACTATTGATGCAAGCATTTTTAATAATAATATTAATAACTATATCTACAATGAAAAAATTTCGAGTAGTAATCTTCAAAATACAATCATAGATACCTTCCAGTTCCAGGCTGCGAAAGCTTATTTGTATGGTGGCGAGTTGTCAATAGACATTCACCCACATCCATTGGATTGGTTACATTTTGAAAATTCATTATCAATCGTTTACGGAAATAACGAAGGTGTTAATGGACAAGATAAGCTTTCTGACAGCGCTAAATATCTTCCGTTTATACCTCCGTTGCATACTTATTCTGAATTGCGTGCAAACATTAAGAAAGTTTCGCCTTCAATTGTAAATGCCTTTATAAAAGTGCAACTTGAGTGCTATGCGGCTCAGAACCGGGCGTATCTTGAGTTTGGTACAGAAACACCCACACCGGGTTATCAATTGTTCAACGCAGGATTTGGTGCCGACATAACTAACCATAAAGGACAAACGCTTTTTACGGTCACAGTGATAGGCGATAATTTATTTGATGTCGCTTACCAGTCTCATTTAAACAGATTAAAATATTTTGAGCCTTACCCTGATGATCCAAGACCTAATCATGGTATCTATAATATGGGAAGAAATTTTAGTTTTAAAGTAAATATACCTCTCGACTTTAGTAAATAATTAATTTTTTATAACTACTATAACTGCCTGCCGGAATTCGCGAACGTAAAATTCCGGTTTTTTATTTTTTAAAAAGTTGTATGATATTTAATTAAAAAACTTAGCTACTGATTATTTATTTGATGGAAATGAAATGACACTTTTATATCTATTTATTTATTTTATCTATCTATTTATCAATCTATCCATTTATCTAACTATTTACAATCTATGAATAGTTTATAATAAAAAAGTATTAACTTTCTATTAGAGCTTATTATCTTACAGA
>CBIGQT010000046.1:0-10260 GCA_966191655.1 uncultured Ginsengibacter sp. | reverse complement strand
ATTTGGCTGGGCAAAAGCCCCTTTGTGCAGGGAAAAGATTATAAGCTTAAAATTTATGGCCTGGTTGAAAACCCGGTGGAACTTTCATTAGAGGATTTGAAAAAAATGCGCAGAGAAGAAACAATTGAAATGCATAGTTGCATACAGGGTTGGACGGGTATTGCCGAATGGGCAGGTGTGCCAATGAAGGAAATAATAGACCTGGTGAAACCTCATGCTACTGCAACTACGGTAGCTTTTTATTCTTTTGGAGAAGGCTTGTATGGCGGATTTTATTATGATACGCACACATTAGACAATTGCCTTAAACCCAAGTCTATCCTGGCCTGGGAAATGAATTATGAAACGCTTCCTATCGAGCACGGAGCGCCCATAAGGCTGCGTGTAGAAAACCAGTTGGGGTATAAAATGGTAAAATGGATAAGCGCTATTGAATTTATAGAAAGCCATAAAAATATTGGAAAAGGTTTTGGAGGCAAAAATGAAGACGATGAATATTTTGATTTAATAGCGAATACATAGATTATAACCAGACCAATGCAGCTTTTACTCCGTTGTAGAGAGAGTATGATATTTATTATAGAGTTACCCGGCACACGATATAACGAACAAATATATTTTCTAATCTCTTTCTAATTTCTACTTAACCTGCTGCTAATATCCGCATTGTAGATTGCACCTGTTATTAATTACGAATAATTTATAAACAAAAATAAAATGAAAATCAAACAATCCATTGCAGTGCTAACCACATTTGCAATAGTGTGCGGAGCCTTGCTTTGCATGCCGGCTATTGGCCAAACTAAAACTAAACTTACAGATCCCGAAATTGCTTCAGTTGCTGTAACCGCTAACCAAATTGATATTGCATACGCAAAAATTGCAATTGAAAAATCAAAGAATGCTGATGTTTTAAAATTTGCAGAAAACATGGCAAAAGACCACCAGGCTGTAATTGACCAGGCAGTGGCATTGGCAAAGAAGTTGGGAGTAACTCCAAAGGATAATGCCACTACAAAATCCTTTATAGTAGGTGCATTAAAAACAAAATCTATGCTTAGGTCAAAGAAGGGAAGTGCATTCGATAAAGCTTACATAGATAATGAAGTAGCCTATCACAAAGCAGCCATCAACGAAGTTGAAAATGTATTAATTCCGGATGCAACAAACAGCGAACTGAAGAGCTTATTGCAATCTGCAGTACCACTTTTTAAAACACATCTTGCACACGCGGAAATGGTGCAAAAAGAATTCAATAAATAATGGCTAACAAATATTCAATACTGAAAAACAGCACTTATTTATTATGCTTTATTCTTCTTTTAAACAGTTGCACATCAACTCCCAAAGAAACGGTACATAAACTCTATAATATTGAGATTAAGGAGATGAAATTTCAGCCTGCTGAGGTCACGTTGCAAAAAGGAGATACGGTAGTTTGGACAAACCGTGATATTGTAACACATGATGTAACAGAAGAAAAAAGTAAGGTGTGGACTTCAGGACCACTTGCTCCGGGGAAATCCTGGAGTTTAGTGGTTACTAAAAGCGCTGATTATTATTGCAGCATTCATGTAGTAATGAAAGGGAAATTGATCGTACAATAATTTTTGAAAGATGTTTTTGAAAGTATTTTTAACATTGGCTAAGTGCAGACGAATCATTATAACGTACAATAGTAAACGAAAATGAAAAAAATAGCAATTAATGGATTTGGGAGAATTGGAAGAGCAGCGCTGAAAGTAATAATAGATACTCCAGGACTACAGGTTATGGCTATTAATGATTTAATGAACATTGACAATGCAGCCTATTTACTAACGTACGACAGCGTGTATGGTAAATATGAAAACGAAGTAAATGTTCAAGACAATAATTTACGCATCGGCGACAGAAAGATTTTATTTCTTTCTGAAAAAGACCCTGCAAAACTTCCATGGAAAAAGCTTGATATTGATATTGTAATAGAAAGCACCGGCTTATTTACAAACAGGGAAGACGCTGAAAAACATATTTACGCCGGAGCAAAAAATGTGGTAATATCTGCGCCAACAAAAAGCACAGATACACCGACAATAATACACGGTGTAAATACCTTGGATGGAAAGACCTCGATATTTTCATGTGCAAGTTGTACCACCAATAACATTGCACCGGTTATTGAGATATTAGACAGAAGAGTAGGTATAAAAAAAGCGATATTAAATACAGTGCATGCTTATACCGCCTCTCAATCGCTTGTGGATGCGCCGTCAAAAAAGAGAATCCGAATGGGACGTGCAGCAGCCGTGAATTTAGTACCTGCTACAACGGGAGCTGCAGAGGCTACAATTAAAGCACTCCCAAAATATGAAGGCAAATTTGATGGAATAGCCATTCGTACACCCGTAATCGTTGGTTCTATTTCCGACATCACATTTGTTGCCTCAAGAAATACTTCGGCAGAAGAAATTAATAACCTTCTTACAGAGGAGTCGAAAACCAGCAGGTATAAATTGATTTTAACGGTTTCAAATGAACCATTGGTTTCTTCGGATATTATCAAAAATTCTTTCGCTGCCATCGTTGACCTGGAAATGACACGAGTGGTGGATGGTGATTTAGTGAAAGTTTTAGCGTGGTACGATAATGAATGGGGATTTACAAATCAAATGATTCGTCAAATTAAGGAGATATAAAATTTTTAAACAGTACAATGAAAATTAAAATCAAAAGAGTATACGAGGAACCGTCTAAAGCAGATGGGATGCGTATTTTAGTTGATAGGCTTTGGCCAAGGGGCCTTACAAAAGAAAAGGCCGCTATTGATTTATGGCTGAAGGAAATTGCACCAACCACAGAACTTAGAAAATGGTTTGCGCACGACCCCAAGAAATGGACTGAATTCAGAAAAAAATATTTGCAGGAACTTGAAGACAATGAAGATCAGGTTTCTATTTTAAAAAATTATTTAAAGAAGGGCGTAGTAACGATAGTGTACGGCGCAAAAGATGAAGAACATAATGAAGCGGAGGTCCTGAAAGAATTTCTTGACCGCTGAATAAATTGAAACCAAAATTTTTTAAACTTAAAAACCGGATAAAATGAAAACGATATTAATTGCACTCGATAACAATGCCGGCGCACAAAAAATTGCAGAGGCCGGGTATGAATTATCGGAAGCGTTACATGCACATACTATCTTGTTGCATGTAACTTCGGATTCAACTTACTATGCTTCTCTTAACTATTCGCCGATATTGGGATTTGATAGTTTTAGTAATTTAGATGTAGTTCAAACAAATACTGTTGAGGCATTAAAAAGAACAGCGGAAGATTACCTTGATAATATGAAACTGAGCCTGGGTGATGAAACAATTGAAACAGTTGTAAAGGAAGGAGACTATGCAGAAAATATTTTGCAAACGGCAAAAGAAATGAAAGCAGATATGATAGTGATGGGAACCCACAGCCGCAAAGGGCTTGATAAGGTATTACTGGGAAGCGTAGCCGAAAATGTTTTACATCACACAACAATACCACTTTTTATTATTCCGGTAAAAGCTGCTGAAGGAGATTAGTTATATTCCGGCAAAGCGATTGGGCATAAATTATGTGAGAAAGATTATGTTACCTGGCCTTTATAAAACAATAAATAAAATTTAAAAATTTTTTATCATGGCACAATACCCGGATGAAGAGCATGTTGTAAAAATCCTCAAAACTGAATATGTAACACACAATGTAAGACGGTTCACATTAAGCAAACCGGAGTCTTATAAATTTAAACCGGGGCAAGCCACCGATATTGTCATCAATCTTCCGGACTGGAAAGAAGAGCGAAGGCCTTTTACGTTTACAAGTCTTAACGAATGGGACACACTGGAATTCACCATTAAAATTTATGATGATCACGAAGGAGTAACCAACCAATTAGGAAAACTTCACGCAGGTGATGAATTAATTTTGCACGATATATTTGGGGCAATTAATTACAAAGGCGAAGGGACTTTTATTGCAGGTGGCGCAGGCGTTACGCCTTTCATCGCCATTTTCAGGCAGTTGCAAAAAGATGGAAAGCTTGGAAATAATAAATTGATCTTTTCCAACAAAACAGTAGAGGATATTATTCTTAAAGATGAATTTGAAAAAATGCTTGGTGAAAATTTTATAAATACAATTACTGAAGAAAAAACAGAAAAATACGACCACAAAAAAATAGACGAAAGTTATCTCAAAGAGAAAGTAAAGGATCTTTCTCAATACTTCTACATCTGCGGCCCGGATGCTATGATAGATAGCATCAAGGAAAATTTGATTTATTTAGGAGTTGATAAAAATAAAATTGTGATAGAAGAATTTTAAAGTTGAATTAAAAATAAACTCACACGAAGCAAATTTAAAATAGTATTACCATGTCCAAAGATCCTTATCAAATAAAAAAATTGCTGACCACTAAAAATAGTACGTTCACTTATTATAGTCTTGCAGAACTTAATAAGCAAGGGCACGATATTCATAAGCTGCCTTTTTCTATTCGTATTTTATTAGAGAATGCCTTGCGCAATTTTGATGATTTTGCCATCACCAAAGAAAATATTGAAACCATTTTACATTGGGAACCTAAAGGTTCTGACAAAGACATTCCATTTAAACCTGCCCGCGTACTAATGCAGGATTTTACCGGTGTTCCTGCCGTGGTGGACATTGCATCACTGCGTGCGGAGATTGCGAGAAAAGGGAAAAATCCTGATGAAATAAATCCATTAATTCCTGTTGACCTGATTATTGATCATTCTGTACAGGTAGATTATTTTGGAACCGAATATGCGTACGCCCGCAACATGGACGAAGAATATAAACGCAACAATGAACGCTATCAATTTTTGAAATGGGCGCAAAAATCATTTAATAATTTTAGTGTGGTTCCTCCGGGAATGGGCATTTGTCACCAGGTAAATTTGGAATATTTATCCAAAGGTGTAATAGAAAGAAACGGAGAAATTTTTCCTGATACATTGGTAGGCACAGATAGCCACACGCCGATGGTAAACGGCATCGGTGTTGTTGCATGGGGCGTTGGTGGAATTGAAGCTGAAGCTGCTTTGCTTGGTCAACCTATTTATTTTATTATGCCCGAGGTGATAGGATTGAAACTTACAGGAAAACTTCCGCTCGGTTCTACGGCTACGGATTTGGTATTAACCATTGCAGAGTTTTTAAGAAAATATGGTGTGGTAGGAAAATTTGTGGAGGTCTTTGGATCTGGTCTTGATAATTTATCTGTTCCTGATCGTGCCACTATTGGCAACATGTCTCCGGAATTTGGCTGCACGATTACCTATTTTCCGATTGATGATAAGACGCTTGAATACATGCGAAAAAGCAACCGTACCGAAGAGCAAATACAACTGGTGGAAGATTATTGCAAAGCAAATATGCTCTGGAGAACAGGCGATGAAAAAATTACTTATACAGATACCATTGCACTCGACCTTTCAACCATTGAACCAACTGTTGCAGGACCAAAAAGGCCCCAGGACAAAATCTTGCTGAAGAATTTTAAAAATAAGTTTATTGAATTGATGGATCAGAACTATGGTCGTAAATATTCGGTTCCTGATAAGCAACTATCCCGTTGGTTTGCTGAAGGTGGAGGACAACCGATAGATCCTGCAGTACCCGAAGCGGCAAAAGCAGAAGTAACGGAAGAAGTGATAAATGGTACAAAGAAGGTTTGGGTAACGCTTGGGTATGAAAAGTTTGAGATCTCAGATGGCTCTGTTGCAATTGCAGCTATTACTTCCTGCACCAATACTTCCAATCCTTTCGTGATGATAGGTGCGGGCCTTGTTGCCCGAAAAGCAAGGGAGCACGGACTTGATAAAAAACCGTGGGTGAAAACATCGCTGGCTCCAGGTTCAAAAGTAGTAACCGACTATCTTAAAAAAGCCGATTTGCTTAACGACCTGGAGTCACTTGATTTTCATCTCGTGGGTTACGGTTGCACTTCATGCATTGGAAACTCAGGCCCGTTGCCGCCGTATATGGAAACGGCTGTAGAAGAGCATGAACTGGTAGTTGCTTCCGTACTTTCAGGCAACAGGAATTTTGAAGCACGAATTCATCCGCAGGTAAAAATGAATTTTTTAATGTCGCCGATGCTGGTGGTTGCGTATGCAATTGCAGGGCGCATTGATATAGATTTAACTAAAGAACCGATAAGCTACGATTCCAATTTACAGCCGGTTTATCTAAAAGATATCTGGCCTACAGATGATGAAATAAATGATGTGATGAGCAAAGTGCTTTCACCAAAAGACTTTTCAAAAAATTATGGAGAAATATTTGAAGGCAATGAAACCTGGAGAAACCTTGTCATCCCTGATGATACTTTATATGCATGGGATGAAAATTCAACATACATAAAAGAAGCGCCTTTCTTTTATAATATTTCTGACAATGCAGAACCGTTAATAGACATCCATAATGCAAGAGCGTTGTTGGTATTGGGTGATAGCATTACAACCGATCATATTTCTCCTGCGGGGCAGTTCAATGAACATTCTGCAGCAGGTAAATATTTAATAAGCCGTGGCGTGAAGAAAGAAAATTTCAACTCTTATGGTTCGAGAAGAGGAAATGATGAAGTGATGGTTCGGGGCACTTTTGCCAATGTGCGAATTAAGAATAAGCTCGCGCAAAAAGAAGGCGGTTATACAAGTTATTTACCCACAGGCGAAGAAATGTCTGTGTATGATGCTTCGGCAAAATACAAAGAAGATCAAACAGCATTGGTTGTATTGGCAGGCAAAGAATATGGCAGCGGTTCATCAAGAGATTGGGCAGCAAAAGGCGCATTCCTGCTGGGTATTAAGGCTATCATTGCCGAAAGCTATGAACGGATACACAGAAGTAATTTAGTGGGCATGGGTATTCTTCCACTTCAATATATGAATGGTGATACTGCCGAAAAATTAGGCATTACCGGAAAGGAAAGTTTTTCCATAACAGGTATTGCAGAAGATATAAAACCTTTGAAAAAAGTACAAGTCATCGCTACAAAAGAAGATGGCACATCAATTAAGTTTGATGCTATTGCCCGCATGGATTCAGCTATTGAAATTGAATATTATCGGCATGGCGGCATTTTGCAGTATGTGTTGAGGCATTTTTTAGAAAAGACCTGAAACGTGTATTCTCTAAAAGTTAAACCTTTTGATAGCAGGAAATAGCAGATTATTTTTGAACTGCTAAAACATCGAAAAAGAATTATCTAATATTTAAAAAATAAAAATGATGAAACGCACAGCCAAAGCCGTTTGGAACGGTTCCCTGAAAGAAGGAAATGGAAATATAACCACCCAAAGCGCCGTATTGAAGAATACTAAATATGATTTCAATTCCCGTTTTGGAGATGGCAAAAATACCAACCCCGATGAATTACTTGCCGCCGCACATGCTGGTTGCTTTGCAATGGTTTAACGCTAAAAGCAAGAATACCAAATATTGGCAAAGATAAATTTATGGAATGTGCCAATGCAGCAAAGGATAATTGTCCTGTAAGCAAAGCGCTGAGCATTAAAATTACTTTGGATTCAGAACTTCAATAAAAATAATTAATTCTTTAAAAATACATAGTATGGAAAACGAAACTTTATATCCAATAACAACCAAAGAACTGGCTGATAAAAAAGCTGCTTTAGCGCCTAAAAATTTAGAAGCCTGGCGAAACTTTAGTAAAACAGTTTTTGAGGCGGGAGCGCTTGATGAAAAAACAAAACAATTGATTGCAGTAGCTGTAGCGCATGTAACACAATGCCCTTATTGCATCAGGTCGCATTCAAAATACGCTTTGCGAAAAGGAGCCAGCAAGGAAGAAATTATGGAAGCTATTTGGGTGGCTGCTGAAATGCGTGCCGGTGCAGCTTATGCGCACGCAACTATTGCGATGGATGAAATGGATAAGCACTGAATAATATATTGAATGATGATAAAATTTAAAATGATGAAAGAAAGATTAAACTATGCGACAGTTTCTCCTGGCGCTTTAAAAGCGATGCGTGAACTTGAAAAGTATGTAACTGCTTCCGGGCTTGAGCGCACCTTATATGAACTTGTTAAAACAAGAGCTTCTCAAATAAATGGCTGTGCCTATTGTCTTGACATGCACACCAAAGATGCCCGTAAGGCGGGGGAAACTGAACAACGCCTGTATGCTTTGAGCGCCTGGAAAGAAACCCCTTTTTTTACGGAGCGGGAACGTGCCGCTTTGGAATGGACGGAAGCGCTCACCCTTATTTCAGAAAATGATGTGCCTGATTCTTTATATGATAGCGTTCATAAACATTTTGATGAAAAAGAAATGGTTGCCTTATCCATGGCGGTAATTGCTATAAACGGCTGGAATCGTTTGGCGATTGGTTTTCATACTGTACCGGGATCGTATAACCCCCCAATAAGGTGATTAAAAATTTTTAAGCTTCAGGAATGAATGTTGATGGAAAGATAGCCGTGATAACCGGCGCCAGCATACAGAAGATAACCCAAGCGGGCAATTGGAAAAACTTGCTAACATGGTAGATGATCATGTACGTTATGAAGAACGGCAGTTATTTCCTTATATCGAAAGAGCATTGAAAGATGAACAGCTTCAGGTAATCGGTAAAAAACTAAATGCTAAAAATGCATCAGTGTTAAAAGATGAATTTAAAGATGAATTCTGGGTGAAACGATAATAACCATCACATTACTATGTTCAAGCCTGTAATATAAATTGATATTTCTTTTAATAGGATACCAATCGTAAAGCAATAAATCCAGCGGGCGCCATAAGGCAACCCAACCGAGAATAATAAAAGATTCGCGAATAAACAGTACAAGCCTGTTATCCGGTTTAAGATACAAAGCGATTTCTGTGAGTGAAAATATTACAGCAAGCAAGCCGAATGCAATGAACAACATTCTCCATCCATATTGTAACACACGTTTTAACTTTTTTTGTGACTGCTCCCTTCGATAACAGAAATGCCTGTGTATGGCAGGAGCTATATCATCTTTGTATTTAACTTCTGATAATGCAAGATGTATTTTCATATTAATTACACCTTTACGGGGAAGAAATTCAGCTTCTTCAACAATAAATTCTTCAGCGTCATTTTTGAGTGTTCTTTTCCGGTAAGGTGAAACAGGTGAGCGAAACAATTCATTTATGTTTAGTAAATTGAGTATTATTTCAGATTTACCGTTCATTTCATTCTGTTGTTGCTCCGTCAAATTCAGCTTCATTCTTTTTCGCATCTTCTTTTGTAGTCCTGGCTATTCCGTCTTTATGATGAGGAGGGGCATAGATGGTGTACATTTTTAATTCCGATTTACCATCTGTATTGATGATATTATGCTTTGCCCCGGCCGGGATAATAATTACATCACCATCCATAACATTATATTCATTCCCGTCAATAAAGCATTTACCTCTGCCGCTTTCAAAACGGAAAAACTGGTCGTTGTCGTGATGAGTTTCGGCCCCGATTTCTTCTCCTGCTTTGAGACTCATAAGAACAAGCTGAAGATGCTTGCTTGTATAGAGTACTTTACGGAAATCACTGTTATGTAAAGCACCTTTTTCTATGTTAACTTTAAATCCTTTCATTTATTAATTGTTTATTAAATTATTTTCTTAAGTTTTGCTGGAAATACAATTCGGCAAAGCTTTTATTTAAATTTTGTTCTGTGCGTTTAAAGAATATGTCCGGGATTAATTCGTTCGGTGTTTGATAACCGCAGGCACCTATGAAACTTGCAAGCGCTTTCATGGTATTTTTATGAAAGTTGGCAACACGCTCACTTTTATCGGCAATGTCAATGCCCTTGTAAAGCGATTTGTCCTGTGTGGTAATCCCAACGGGGCATCTGTCGCTGTCGCATATTAAAGCCTGGATACAGCCAAGCGCAAACATCATCCCTCTGGAACTGTAACAGGCATCAGCACCCAGCGCCATTGCTTTTGAAATGTCAAACGCTGTAATCATTTTACCTGATACAATAATTTTAATATGCTTTTTCAAATCAAATTCTTCAAGCATATTATTTGCAAAAACAAGTGCGTCAATAAGTGCCATTCCCATGTAGTCAATAAATTCCAATGGAGCAGCTCCGGTCCCTCCTTCTGCTCCGTCAATGGAGATGAAATCAGGAATAATTCCGGTTTCGGAAATTGCCCGAATGATGTCTGTAAATTCTTCTTTTCTGCCTATACAGATTTTAAAACCTATGGGCTTC
>CBIGQT010000045.1:0-10304 GCA_966191655.1 uncultured Ginsengibacter sp. | reverse complement strand
AAGAGTCGAATAATAATCTTTTAGTATTTTTTTCAGGTTAGCTTTTGACCGGTGCAACAATGCATCGACAGCAGAATCAGAAATTTTCATTACATCGCCAATTTCTATATATGATAAGCCTTCTACTTTATTTAGGACAAAGGCTGTTTTTTGATTCGGTGGCAATTGCTCCATGGCTTTAAAAAGCACTGCTGCATTTTCTTTATTTTCCATACTCACACCCGGATGAAAAAAATCCGGCGGATCAATTACCGGCTGATCATTTTTCCCATAAAGACTTTGTATAAATGCAAATCGTTTTTTTCTTTTTTTCTTCCGGATATGATCCATTGCTTTGGAAATAGTAATCCGGTACAACCATGTCGAAAATTTAGATTCTCCTTTAAAAGATGAAACAGATTCAAATGCCTGCATAAATGTTTCCTGTGTTACATCTTCTGCATCTTCCGCATTTTGCAAAATCCCCAATGCAGTATTGTAAACCATGTCCTGCCATGTTTCCACTATATTTTTAAAAGCTGCTCTGTCTCTTTTTTTAAGCAGTTCTATCAATTCCTTTTCTTCAATCAAAACAAATAATTTATATGCTACAGAGAAGGACCATCATGTCCGCCGCCACCAAACGGAGGCCCACCGCCAGGGCCGCCAAATCTACGAAAATCTCCTTCTCTATTATTATTGTTTCCAGGTTTGCCTTTTCCAAATGTCTTTAATTTATAAGTAAATGTCAGCATGAAATATTGTTGTAATACCTGGTTCTGTACATCCTGAATATAGGAAGCTGTTACATTGCGGGTAATACTCTTATTTTGTTTTAAAAGATCAAATACTGATAATTTTAATTCGCCTGCCTGTTTCTTTAAAAATTTTTGCCCAATAGCAATATTCCATAACCAATAGTTAGTATTATAGCCCTCAGAAAATCCATCGTAGTATTCATTGGTTAAATCATTATTAAAGAACAATCCTTTTTTTGTAAGAAGGTTAGCTGAGATGCCGGCGGATTGTGTAAAATAATGATTATCCAATGAAGGCTGAATGGAATTTGTTACATTATTAAAGTTGGCAGAATAAGATAAGTTGAAATCAATGTATTCACTGATGTTACTTGATAACACAGCGCCTATATTATAATTATAAGTATTGGAAATATTATTCACGTTATTAAGTAAGCCCGGCACCTTTGCATAACTGAATCCCGCATTCCAGTTTAGATTTGATTTGATAAATTTTAGTGGCATCCCAAATGTAAAGAATGACCTGGCGCTTAAATAACCGTCTAAATTTACCGGTTTTGAAATCTGTGAGCCTTTGTAAAGAATTACCGTATTAGATAACGCAGAATCCTTTGATGCCGTATAAGTGGCATTCGCTATATAATCATTTATGTTTTGAAGAAAAATATTGGCAAAAAAACTTTGACTTTTCAGGCTGTTAGTATAATTATACCGCGCTATTAAATTATTAGTGTATTGCTGTTGCAAGGCAGGATTGCCGGTTGAATAATAAAATTGGTTGGAATTATTAATCACATTTTGCAATTGCGTAACAGAAGGAGCACTTACGGATGACCGGTAGATAAGCCTGAGGTTACTTTTTGAAGAAAGCTTAAATCTTGCAAAAGCATTAGCAAGAAAATTACTATATGTGTTATCTATTTTACCTACTTCAGGAAAGACCTGGTTGCTTTTTAATTCGCTGTATTGATAAGAAACTCCTGCAGAAATCATATTGTTCCTGTCGCCATGCCTGTAAGTAATTCCTGTATTTTGAGTATTGTAAGTATTATCAAATTTATTACTAAGGCTTGTATCTAACAGCGAATATTTGGAAGAGCCATTATCATAATTAAAAGTTTCCTGGTCAGCGTTGTTATTTGAAAAAGAGGGATTATAATTTGCCTGTAACTGGCCTTTCTTTCCAACGGGTTCTGTGTATACCAAATTAAAACTATATTGCCTGTTGTGGTTTCCCTGGTTGGATAATTGTTGCACAGAATCGGTAACAGTAGTTAACTTGTAATATTTGTTTATAGCAGTTAAGTAATTCTCGCCCACCTTATCACTCAGGTTGTTACTAATTCCTAATGAAATACTACGGCCTCTTTTTGCAAATGCATGCCGAAATAAAACGAGGTTACTTAAATTATTTCCGTGAAAATCGCTATTGAGATTATTTACTGTTTCACTTATTTCATTCAGCCGGTTAACATCTTCGTAATTAGTTCCATTTATAAGATTAATTGAGTTATTAGTTTGAAAGTTAAGATTAGAGGTTACCAAGATGGAATTATTAGAATCAATTTTATAGTTAAGCCTGAAATTTACCCGGTTATTATAATTCTTACTATTTGATAAGCTATGTTCATCATAATAGTTGCTGCTATCCTCGGTTATTATATTTTGCTGACTAACGGTCTGGTTGTTCGAAGTATTACTGTTATTAAAAAAATAACTTCCCGTTACATCAATTTTCTTCCCCCATGCATCACTATAATTTATACCCGCTGCATTTGTTTTGGCAATTCCATTTTGTTGGCCTACGGAAAAATTATTTGCTCCTCCACCCCTATAGTTACCGCCACCGCCACCTCCGCGTTGACCACCGCCTCCGCGATTTCCAGAACTGGTAACACCCAATAAATCCTGCGATGAAAAATTTTGCTGGTTTACATTGTTAAACAATCCTATTAAGGAAATTCTTCTCTCATTATTAAAAAAACTTACATTGCCACCTGCGCTATAACGGTCATCAGTTCCGTAGCCCGCATAAATACGTCCAAAATTACCCGTACGCATGTCTTTCTTGGTAACGATATTGATGGCTTTGGTAGTATTTCCATCATCAAAGCCCGTTAATTGGGCCTGGTCGCTTAGTTTGTCAAACACTTGTATTTTATCAATCACTTCTGCAGGAAGATTACGCAACGTAGCGGTGGCATCATCACCAAAAAAATCGCGGCCATCAACGGTAACTTTTTTTACTGTTTCACCGTGCGCCGTAACGGTTCCGCTTTTATCTACAGTAATACCGGGCATTTTTTTAATTAAATCTTCACTGGTAGCATCGGGATTAACCTTAAACTGGCTGGCTGCGTAATCAAGCGTGTCACCATTTTGTTTTACCGGAGGTGGCGCACCGTTTATTATTACTGCCTGGAGCGTTTTTGCACTTTTCGAAGTCTTAACGATTCCTAAATCAGTGGCATTATTTCCTACTGTAATTATTTTTGCAATTGTTGTATATCCTATAGAAGTTGCTGTTAGTGTATAATCTCCAGCCGGCACATCATTAAATGTAAAAACTCCTTTACTATTACTTACAGATGTAAATTCAGATGTAGAAGATATTGCTGAAGCTAATTTTATTGTCGCATTAGATATGGGAGTATTATCTGTTTCGTCCTCCAAAATGCCCTTTACTGATTGTGCATTAATACCTGAAGAAATTGCGGCCACCAATAGAAAAGAAAATAAAATTCGATACATAAAATATAATTAGCTAAATCGTTTGACGACATTATGAAGTAAAACCTGTGAAGAAAATTATTTTATATTTATACTTAGAGATAAAAAGCGTCAAATGCAGGTCTCTATTTTAATAATCCTGATAAAATTCAGGGTTTTATATTTCGTTAACACTACTAAATATCATTTCAATTATCTTGCATCCTCTAAAACAAAAAAATAAATATGGATTATAATAAAATTGTTTCGGTTTCAGGCTTAGGCGGTTTATTTGAATTACTTTCCTCAAAATCTGATGGGGGTGTTGTACGGTCGCTTGAAGATAATACGACCAAATTTGTAAGCACACGATTACATAATTTTTCTCATCTTGACAGTATTGAAATATTTACTGTGAAAGAGAATACCAACCTTTCTGAATTGTTTGAAGCCATGCAAAAAAGCAAAGAAAAATTACCCGATGCAAAGGCAGACAATAAAGCATTAAAGTCTTACTTCGAAAAAGTGTATCCTGACCTGGATTTTGAAAGGGTATACGCAAGCGATATGAAAAAAATGGTTAAGTGGTTTGATATCCTGAAGAAAAATAAAATAGAAATTAAACCATCAGAAGAATCTGCTGAAGTAAATTCAGATAATAATATAATTGCAAAACCTGCGCATAAAGAAACAACTCATGTAAAAGACATGAAACCTCAAAAGGCGGCTCCGCGTAAAATAGAAAGCAGGGGCGTAAAATAAATCGATGCCTGATAACTGAAGCTTAATACTTGCTATCCGATACCTGTTACTTGTTGATATTATAACACCTCAAACTATGATTGAAGCGTCTGCTGATATAAAAAAATTAGAAAGAAAGTTTCTTCCAAAAAATTTAATTATAACCAATTGGGAAACTATTGAGCCTTATTTTAAAGAGCTTTTAGAAAGAAAAATTTCTTCAACAGAAAAATTAAAAAAATGGCTTGCTGATATGAGCGAGCTGGAAGCCGTTATAACTGAAGATGTATGCTGGCGCCAGATAAAAATGACCTGTGATACAACTGATAAAAAGCTGGAGGATTCCTTCAACTTTTTCTGCATGGAAATTCAGCCAAAGATTCAGCCCTATGCTGATGCTCTTAACAAAAAACTAATTAATTCTCCTTTTATAAATGAGCTGGATTCAAATAAATATTTTACCTATTTGCGCTCAGTTAAAAAAAGTATTGAACTTTTTCGTGAAGAAAATATTCCGCTACAGGCTGAGCTTGCTGTATTGCAACAACAATATGGCATGATTACCGGTAAAATGATGATTGAAGCTAACGGCAAAGAATACACGCTGCAACAGGCCGCTAAATTTTTAGAAAGTCATGATCGAAAATTACGTGAAGAAATATATCGCAAAATTAATGCAAGGAGATTAGAAGATGCGGACATATTGAATAAGCTTTTTAATCAGCTAATAGAAAAAAGGCAACAAGTAGCAATAAATGCAGGCTTCGAAAATTACAGAGACTATAAATTTAAAGAGATTGGCCGTTTCGATTATACAAAAGAAGATTGTTTCAGGTTTCATGATTCAGTGAAGCAGCATGTGTTGCCATTAATGAATAAAATTTATGAAAAGAAAAGGAAGAAACTACGGGTAAATGATCTTCGTCCGTGGGATACAGAAGCTGAACCGGAAGGAACAAAAGCACTTACTCCTTTTGAAACAGGAAGTGAATTGCTGAATAAAACCATTTCATGTTTTACAAATCTCCGGCCTTTCTTTGGAGATTGCCTGCAACAGATGAACGCTATGAAGCACCTTGACCTGGAAAGCAGGAATGGCAAGGCTCCCGGAGGATACAACTGCCCCTTACCGGAAAGCGGGGCGCCTTTTATTTTTATGAATGCTGCTGGTCAAATGCAGGATGTTACCATAATGGTGCATGAAGGCGGCCATGCGGTTCAGTCTTTTCTTACACACGGTCTTGAATTGAACGCATTCAAACATTATCCAATGGAGATTGCTGAAGTGGCTAGTATGGCGATGGAACTTTTTACTATGGATTACTGGGATGTTTTTTTTGATGATAAAGAAGATTTAAAAAGAGCCAAAGAATATCAGCTTGAAAGAGCTATCACTATTTTTCCATGGATAGCCATTATCGATAAATTTCAACATTGGATTTATGAACATCCTCAACATACTAATGAAGAGAGAACCAAACAATGGATGGAAATCCTAAACCATTTTTCTGATGACGTAATTGATTATAGCGGTCTTGATAATTTCAGGGAAAATCAATGGCAAAAGCAATTGCATTTGTATGAAGTTCCGTTTTATTACATTGAATATGGTATTGCACAATTAGGAGCTATCGGTTTATGGATGCAATACAAGAAAAATCCTGAACAGGCTTTGGATAATTATATGAAAGCATTAAGCCTCGGTGGAACCAAAACTTTGCCGGAGTTGTATAAAGCCGCAGGACTTACATTTGATTTCTCTCCTGAAAATATTGAAGTTCTGATGAATTTTGTGAATGAAGAAATGGAGAAGCTAATGTAGATTCAGTTACAATTAATTTCCTCTTTGTTTATCGCGAAATAAGGTCACCATTTTCATCAGCATATTCAAATTTTATTTCCCCGTTTTCGCAAACCTTCATTTTGTACTCAACCTTGCCATTGGCAACTTTTACAGTGGTAATAGAATATAAGTGTCCTTTGTATATCTCTGTAAGTTTTGGGACAATTTCTTTTGGAACATAATTCGTTAAAACAGGAACTGCTCCCGAAAGTCCGGGGCAACGGTCGTGCCATTTATGATACACCGGCGCTAACCTTATCGTATCCTTTACCGTTATCTTTAAAGTATCTGTTATTCTTATAGTATCTCTTACTGTTACTCTTATAGTGTCTCTTACTATTATCCTGACAGTATCTCTAACGGTATCCACTACATGCAGTTCAGGGCTGGCAACCGGCTTAGTTTCTGTTTGTTGGGGTTGAGGCTTATTAATAATTCTATTATCAGAATAATGTACATACTGAGCAAACAAATAATTGCTGCCTATAATTAAAAGAAAAGTAAAAATAGTCCTTAACATGAGTGTAAGTAACGCATTTATCGTGCCGATAAGGACATAAAAAAAATTTTATTCATGAACTTATTTTTGCAGAAAGTATGAGGAGGATAGTTTCAATGATTTCAAAATTAATAATCTTTTATGGTTTAAACCTACATTTTGTTTGCAGTACAATAACGTCTTTAACAGGTTTTCTATTGTAAAATAATTATTTAGTTCCTTTGCTCATAAAAGCTGCAAAAAAATATGTGGAGGAGACTTGCAAAATTCGTTTTACAAAATCGTTTAATTCTTTTAATTCTCTTATTTGCTTCCACTGCTGTAATGGCTTTTTTTGCAACTAAAATAAAACTCAGCTACGAGTTTTCAAAAGCAATCCCTACCGATAATCCCAAATACCAGGAGTATCTTTCTTTTAAAAATAAGTTCGGAGATGATGGTAACCTCCTGGTGATTGGAGTGCAAACAGATAGCTTTTTTACACTAAAGAATTTTAAATATTACAGAACTCTAAACGATACGCTTAAAAAAATTCCCTATGTTGAAAATGTGTTAAGTGTTGTTAACGCTGCAGATCTTTTAAAAGATTCCGCTTCTGAAAAATTAAATGCTATTCCTGTTTTTCCTGCGGTTATTAATTCGCAGTCGCAATTAGACAGTGATATTTCTTTGCTGCATACACTTTCTTTTTATAAATCGCTTTTATATAATCCTTCTACCAATGCTTATTTAACCATTGTTCGCATTAATAAAGAAATACTCAATTCTCCCGGTCGCACAAAAGTTATTAATAAAATAATAGAGGCAACTGATGCTTATACTTCCCAAACAAATATTCAAACACACATCAGCGGGCTGCCGCTTATCCGCACACAAATTGCCGATAGAATTGCAAGGGAAATGAAATGGTTTATCATTGGCTCGCTGGCCCTTTCGGCCTTGATTTTACTGCTGATGTTTCGGTCAGTAAGCACTATGCTTTTATCATTATTGGTAGTTATCATTGGTGTAATATGGAGTGTGGGACTTACTTATCTTTTTGGGTATAAAATCACTTTACTCACTGCTCTTATACCTCCACTTATTGTAGTGATCGGAATCCCCAACTGCATCTATTTTTTAAATAAATTCCATTCCACTTTTAAAAGAACAGGGAATAAAGAACAATCGCTTATTGACATGGTGAGCAAAATGGGCGTAGTTACTTTGTTTTGTAATTTAACCGCAGCAATTGGCTTTGCAGTTTTTGCCTTAACCAACAGTGCTATACTTAAAGAGTTTGGCCAGGTAGCCGGCATAAGTATTATGCTCATTTTCATTATCTCTTTTATATTATTACCGGGCGCCTTAAGTTATATGGCTGTTCCGGGAACGAAGCAATTAAAATACCTCGATGCAAAATTTTTTACGAACCTGTTATTAAAAATTGAACGATGGGTGCTCCATCATAAAATATTCGTTTATGCCATTACGTTAGTCGCTGTTATTTTTTCTGTTTTTGGAATATTTAAATTAAAAACAGAGGGATTTATAGTGGATGACCTGCCCAAAACCGACAAGATTTATACAGACCTTAAATTTTTTGAAAAAAACTTTAGTGGAGTAATGCCTCTCGAAATAATTATCGATTCAAAAAAAAGATATGGGCTTGCAGGTACACGCATATTACCTGTTCTTGCAAAAATGGATTCGCTTTCAGCTTACATCACTTCACAAAAAGAAATGGCCCGGCCACTTTCAATTGCGGAAGGAATAAAATTTGTAAAGCAGGGATTTTATGATGGAGATTCTGCGTACTATTCGATCCCCGACAGCTACCAGGCCGCTTTTTTAGGCAGTTATTTAAAACCCGGTAATGATAGCGGAAATGCAAAAAACAACCTAACAAGTTTACTTTCCAGTTTTATAGATACCGCAAGAGAAAGTACACGCATGAGTATTAATATGGCTGACGTCGGAACCAAAAAGTTGCCAATAATTCTTGCAGGCATTAAAAGTAAAACAGATAGTCTTTTTGATTCATCAAAATATAAAATAACTTTTACCGGTTCCACTATTACGTTTTTAGAGGGAAGCATTTTTATAATAAATGGTTTAAAGCAAAGTCTCCTGTGGGCATTTTTATTTATTGCGTTATGTATGCTATACCTGTTTAAATCGTTTCGGATTTTAATTTGCTCGCTCATACCCAATTTAATTCCGTTGGTAGTAACTGCCGGTATAATGGGATGGACGGGTGTACGGCTAAAACCATCTACCGTACTCATTTTTAGTGTTGCGCTCGGTATTGCAATTGATGTCACTATAAGATTCCTGGTTAATTATAAGCAGGAACTTCCTGCAAATAATTTTGATATTAAAAAAACCGTATCTGAAACTATTAAACATACCGGGTTAAGTATTTTATACACCTCATTAGTCCTGGTTGCAGGTTTTGTTATTTTTTGCTTCAGTGGTTTTGGAGGAACTCAATCTTTGGGCTGGTTAACTTCCATAACTCTTCTAACTGCCACACTAACCAATCTGATTTTGCTTCCCGTATTATTGCTTGCTATCAGTAAAAAAAATCATTAACAGCTATTAAGCGATTTTTAATAGCAAAATACAGAATTTAAAAATATTTTGTGTCTATAAATACATACTCACTTACTATATCATATTTTTGCAAACTAAAATTTAATGTTCATGAGAAGATTTCTATTAACATTATCAGCAATATTTTTATTACTGGTAAGTGGACTCGCCCAAAAAAGAACTATTACAGGAACGGTAAATGATGAAAAGGGAAATCCCATCTCTAATGCAACTGTCCAGGTTAAAGGGACTAATACCGGAACTACTACCAATCCGGATGGCACCTTCACAATAAGTGTTTCTCCGGAGGCGAAAACCTTACTTTTTTCTTCAATTAGTACCGAAGCGCAAGAGGTTCCAATCGGCGATCAAAGTGTTATTAATCTAAATTTAAAAAGCACTGCCAGCGTACTCGCTGAAGTAGTTATAACTGCGTATGGTGCTACAAAGAAAAAAGCATTTACAGGTACCGCCTCTGTTGTAAAAGCGGATGACGTTAAAGACTTACAGGTAAGTACCATTGGCAATCTTTTGCAGGGAAAAGCAAGTGGAGTTTTAGTATCTAATGATAACGGCCAGCCGGGAGAAAATCCGGAAATAAGAATCAGGGGAATTGGTTCAATAAACGCCGATGCATCTCCACTGTATGTTGTTGACGGATCCCCGTATGGAGGCAACATTAATAATATTAATCCAAATGATATAGAAAGTTATACCATACTAAAGGACGCCTCTTCCACTTCATTATATGGCTCCAGGGCGGCAAATGGGGTTATATTAATCACAACAAAAACGGGCCGTGGTAAACCAATGGTAAACTTATCGGCAGTGACAGGGTTTTCTACAAGAGCTGTAAATGATTATCCATATGTAAATTCCCAACAATTATATGAACTAACATGGGAAGCGCTAAAAAATGAAGGCGCTTTAAATCCAACTCTGGTTAGTAATTCCGGAGCTACATCTCCGCAGGATTATGCAAGTAAAGGTGTTACCGGTTTATTAGTTTATAATCCCTTTGGAGTTCCTGAACCTGTTGGTAACGATGGTAAATTGGTAAGTGGTACTAAAAACTTATGGAATCAAAGCTGGGCGGATGCTTTATTAAGAACCGGTGTACGCAAGAACTATGATCTTTCAATTTCAGGAGGCAGCGATAAAACTAAATATTATTTTTCCGGAAGTTATCTTGACGACCAGG
>CBIGQT010000044.1:0-10410 GCA_966191655.1 uncultured Ginsengibacter sp. | reverse complement strand
CCACCAACACCGGCAAGCCAAACAGGTGGTTATATGCTGGTCGTTAATGCCGCATATCCTACCGGGGAAGCATACAGAGATACTATAAAAAATATATGCCCCAATACTTATTATGAATTTTCTGCGTGGGTAAGAAATATTTGCGGTAAATGCAGTGCAGATTCAAACAGTATTCAAAAATATACTCCCGGCGTTTTGCCCAATTTATCCTATACAATAAATGACATTGATTATTTTACAACCGGAACTATTGCTTACGATCAAACTTGGGTAAAAAGGGGATTTATTTATAAAACAGGTGCAGCAGAAACCCAGTTTAGAATTACTATAAAAAATAATGCAGCAGGTGGGGGTGGAAATGACTGGGTACTTGATGATATTAAACTTGCCACCTGTTATCCCAACCTGATAATGAATCCAAGTGACACTACAACTACCTGTGCAGGTTTGCCTGTATTCTTAAGTGATACAGTCAAAAGCTTTTTCAACAATTATGCAAACTGGTGCTGGGAAAAAAGCAATGATGGAATTACCTGGGGCAGTACCGGCGTATGCGGAACCAAGGTACCCGTACTTATAAATGGATTATGGGTATATGTTGTAGATACGACTTTCATTTCTGTAGCGGCAGATAGCGGAAAATATTTTCGTCTTAAAGTTGCAACTACTTTCTCTAACCTTAGTAATCCAAGTTGTGCTGTTAATAATAGCCAGAAAATATTTCTAAAAGTATTTAATTCCAACTGCATTGTACTTAATGCCCAAATATTAAATTTTTATGGAGAGATAATAAATGATAAAGCAATATTAAAATGGTCCACCCAAAACGAGAAAAACATGAAGGAGTATGAAGTTGAAAAAAGTGTTGACGGACTAAACTTCTCTCCGATAGGTTTAGCTACGGCAGCTAATGACATAACCGGCGCGGACTATACTTTTAATGATCCTGAAAATGTTAATTCACTTGCATATTACAGGTTAAAGATAGTAAGCTTATCTAATAACAGCAATCAGTACTCGAAAATAATTATGCTATATAATAAAAATGCATTAGTAAAAGTTTCAGCAATAAATCCCTTTAGAAACAATTTAAAAATTAATATTTTTTTACCACGGGAAGGAGATGTTGAATTTATTCTCTTTGATACATTTGGAAAAACAGTAAGTAGAAATAGCCTGCATCTTAATAAGGGAAATTCTCAGGCCATTCTTGATAATGTTGAACATTTGTCTTCAGGTATTTATATTTTAAGAACCGTATTTAATAACACAATTGTTCAGAATAAATTAATTAAAACAGAATAAGAAAATGATATAAATGGAATTATTATTTTATCGCCCGACGAAGCATAAATGAAAGAGGCTGTCTGAAAATAGATAGCTTTTTTTATTTTTTAAAAATTCTTTTTAAAAAATATGGTAATCACCTATGTCGTAAGTAATAGTTGTAAACCCATCAGTAAGACTTGTGTGTATTTCACCAACATTAGAGGCAAACCACCTTTCCGCAGTTCCTAATACAGTCGGATTACCGGCAACAAAATATTCGTATTTCATTTTTATAACATCAGGAAAAGTAAAGTTTCCAACCGTAACGGAAACGGCCTTCGCAACTATGGTCATTTTAATATTCACTGTAATAGGTATTCCTAATAAATTACCGGTAATATCCGGAGAATTCCAGGTAGTACCACTTGCCACATTATCTTTTAAAAAGATATACTCTCCAAAAACAGGTTGATCAAAGCCAAAAAAATCAGAGTAGTTCAGATACTGATAATAATCACCCCCGGGTTTACGATAATAATTTGAATCAGTTGCACCGGATGGTGGTACATCGTATTGGGCTAATGTACTATAGGTATTGCTTCCAAAAGTAGGGGTGTAACTAAGTGCCGCTAAATGAATAGAATCCTGAGTAGTACCGGCTGTTAGGCCGTACGTCCAGTTTGAATTTAACGTAACCGGAAAATAATCACCTGAAGAAGCGACCGCAGGTAAAAAAGTAATTCCAAAATTGCAATTACTTGTTCCGAATGTTACGGTGAAATTTTGGGCCCCTGCATCCACAGGAGTACCACTCCCGGTTAAAAAAATAGTTTGTACTCCGGTTGACGTAAAAACTCCTGTTTTTGAAAATAAAACCCCATTTACCGTATTAGTGGAAATAGCATAACTTCCTAAAGTGGCCACATTTACCTGAATTTGTATTGTATTTGATGCATCAAGTGCTATCCCCTGCTGGTAAGTACTCGCTGAAATAGCAAATGGAGTGCAATCCCCTCCGCCTCCTCCAAGCGTTCCCGAAGCCGGCGCAGCAAAGTTGATTTTAAAATCACATTGGCTATTACCGTAACTTAAGGCGAAATCCTGGCTTCCTGAATTTGTTGGTGTTCCGTTTCCGGTTAAAATTATACTTTGTATACCGGTAGAAGTAAAGGTTCCTGTTGTTGAAAATGTTACACCAGTAACTGTGTTTGTCTTTATTGAATAAGTACCTGCAGTTGCTACTGTTACCTGTACCTGAATGGTGTTAGCAGAAGTTAATGCAACACCCTGCGCATAGCTTCCGGCTAATATGACAGGCTTACAAAAAGAAGAGCTGTCGCCCAATACACCGGTAGAGACGCTCGTTGTGTTACCTTGGCCATTAAAGCCTGAAGTAAATTTACCGTTGGTTAATGATATCGTAGAATTAGCTGCATTCATTGCTGAGCCGGAAAAGGTACCTGATATTTGACTATTGTTTATAGAAGTGACGTTAACTATAAACTCTCCAATTAACTGCCCCGCCTGGTAAATATTATTATTTCCTGATGTATATTGAAAAGTGGACTGAAATAAAGAAGCCTTATATGCTCCCGTTGCGAAAGAACCTGTGGAATATAGCTCCATGTTAAAGCTCTGTGAGCCGTCAAGTGAGGTTCCTACAAGGTGCAATATTTTAGTAGAGGATGATGAATCAATGTAAGCGCTATCCATATTGCCCGCAAATAATTGAGCATCATCATTAAATTGCCACGTTCCTGTCGGCACTATTAATCCACCCTCCTCGGTACTGTATTCTTTCTGGCAGGCATTTAGTAATATAACAATTACAAAAAAGTAAATGACAATTTTGATATGTTTCATAGTACAAATTTAAAAATGAATAGTCTCGGGATGTTACGAAACCTGCATTTCATCATTAACCAAGGTGCCTGTTTCAACGCTTTTTGACGCAACATGTCGCAAATTATTTTTAAAAAAACGCTTTTGGAACACAAGTATTGTGATAATGCCTGTAGATATGGCTGCATCAGAAAGGTTAAAAATAGGCCGGAAAAAAACGAAGTCTTCACCTCCCCAAAATGGTATCCACGCGGGGAAATGCGCATTTCTGATTATGGGAAAGTATAACATATCAACTACTTTACCATGCAAAAATCCTGCATAACCATGAGCTGGAAAAATTTTTGCAACATTATGGGTAAACTGGTTGCTGTCTTCGAAAATTAACCCATAAAACATACTATCAATCAGGTTGCCGAGTGCACCTGAGAAAATAAGCGCCGCACAAACTATAAATCCGGGATGATACTTATGCTCTACAATTCTTTTAATATAAAATACTCCGAATATCACAGCAGCAAGGCGAAATAAAGTCAAAATTATTTTGCCCCATTCGCCGCCAAACTTCCATCCATAAGCCATTCCTTCATTTTCTATAAAATATAATTGGAACCAGCTACCAATTACTGAATGAGATTCTTCCGAATGATAGTGCGTTTTTACATAAATTTTCAAAGCCTGATCTGCTATAACAATGAGGCAAATAATCAAAAAAACATTTCTTCCTTTCACGTAATAAATTTTGGCGGTAAAGATAGCAAAATTGAAGAAGGCTTATAATCAAATACGTTAATTATTAGCAAAGAGATATTTGTATATGCATTGAATGATGGGACACTTTAAAACATTATTCTTCAAAATAAACCCGTTTAACCCTTTGTGATATTCCTGTCATTATTTCATAAGGTATCGTTTGCGTCCATAAAGCAAGCGAATACAACGGCAGTTTTTCTCCAAAAACAATTACCTCATCGGCTTCATTTACATTTTCAAATTCTGTAATGTCAAGCATTGTCATGTCCATACACACATTGCCAACTATTGGCGCAAATTTTCCGTGCAGCAGCATTTTACCAATTCCATTTCCAAGATTTCGCGGATAGCCATCAGCATAACCGATGCGGACTGTAGCAATAATACTATCTTTTTGAAGTCTCGCATTTCTTCCATAACCAACGGTATCTCCTGCCTTTACTTTTTTTATTTGCGATACGGTTGTGGTAAGCGTAGTAACATTTTTTAATTGTTGTTGCATTTTTTTATTACTATCAATTCCATAAAGTCCAATACCGAGTCTTACCATATCCATTTGTAGTTGAGGGTGACGACTGATGCCCGCTGTATTGGCAATATGTTTTATGAATTTATATCCTAATGCATCTTCAATTTTTGTACAACAATTTTCAAAACTATTTGATTGCATCAAGGTAAACTGATCTTCCTTTACATTTTCTGCCGCAACAAGGTGAGTAAAGACTGATACAACTTTTATTAATGAGTTTCCTTTAAGCAAATTGTTTAAAGCATCCATATCGTCAACCGTAAATCCAAGCCTGTGCATCCCTGTGTCAATCTTTATGTGAACCGGGTAATAATTTATTCCTGAAGACTTGAGAAAATTTCCAAACTCCTTTAAAATATTAAAAGAAAAAATTTCAGGTTCAAGATTATTATTAACAATAGATTCAAAAGCAGAAGATTCTGCATTCATAATCATAACAGGTAAAGTAATTCCTGCTTTGCGCAATTCAACACCTTCATCAGCATACGCTACTGCCAGGTAATCTACCTTATTATATTCCAATACTGATGCAATTTCAAAGCCCCCGCTTCCATAGCTGAATGCTTTTACCATAGCCATAATTTTTGTTGAAGATTTTAATAAAGACCGGTATTGTTTTAAGTTATGAACAATTGAATTCAGATTAATTGAAAGGACAGTCTGGTGGGCTTTTTGCTCCAGCTTGTGACTTATTTGTTCAAAACCAAAACTGCGTGCGCCTTTAATTAAAATAGTTTCATTCTGAAAATTTAGACTACTGTCGCTTAACAGGAATTGTTCAACGCCTTTAAAAAAATGTCTTTCTTTTAAAAACGAAAATTGATTTTGGAAGGAAAAAATATCATCACCAATACCAATTAATTTATTAATCTCCCTTTGCTTAAGAAGACTGGCTACCTCTTTGTATAACTCATTTGCCTGCCTGCCTGATTGCAAAATATCAGATAAAATAACGGTATGTTTTTTATTTTGCTTTTGTTGTTCTAAAAAATTCAGCGCAATTTCTAAAGAATGCAAGTCGTTACTATAACTGTCGTTTATGATAGTACAATGATTGATACCTTGTTTGAGCTCAAGGCGCATTGCAATAGGATAAAGAAATTCAAACTTCTTTCTTATGCGCTCATCATTTTTATTTAATGCCAAAAGAATGCACCAGCAATTGATTGCATTTTCTACTGATGCTTCGTCACTAAAAGGAATGGTTATCGAAATATTTTTCTCTTCATACAAAGCCTTGATTTTTGTACGAGACTTAGTTTTATTTACAGATACAATTTGCAGTTTATTATTTCCGCTCTTCCCCCAGCTAAATAATTCCAGGCTTTTGTGGTCTGCATTTATTTTATTTTGAAAAGCAAAAATGGCCTTTTTAATTTCATCATCATCTGAACAACATATGAGCAGCCTTGCATGAATGAACAATTGCAATTTCTCATTAATTTTTTGCGTGCTGTTTTCAAATCCTTCGTCATGTGCATTGCCGATATTGGTCAACAACCCAATAGAAGGTTTAATTATTTTTTCCAGACGATTCATTTCACCCGGCTGGGAGATACCAGCTTCAAATATGGCGAGGTTATTCGATTCGGTAATGTTTAATACACTTAGCGGAACACCAATCTGGGAATTGTAACTCTTAGGACTTCTTACGATCGAAAAATTTTCCTCAAGCAATTGATTCAACCATTCTTTCACAATTGTTTTTCCGTTGCTTCCTGTAATACCAATTACTGTAATATTTTTGAATTGCTTCCGATGATGTTCAGCAAGCATTTGCAACGCCTTAATGGAATTATTAACCAGGATAACATTTGCAAGCGGAATGTTTTTTATGTGTATGTTTTTATCGCTAACCACAAAATTTCTTACTCCTTTTGCATATACTCCTTCAACAAACTTATTACCGTCCTGATGAGAAGATTTGATGGCAAAAAAAATGGTTTTAGCGCCATCAATAATTTTCCTGCTATCAAGCGATAGCGATAATGAAGCGGGTAAATGACTGTTTTTATTTATTAATTTACCATTTGTAAATTTCGCAATTTGTTCAATCGTATAGTGAATTGTTTGGCTCAATCAGTTCAATTTATTTTTAATAATTCAATTTAAAATTCTATACCCGATCAGCTTCTTTTTTTGCAGTATATATTGAAAATAAAATAGCCCCGGTAATACAACCAACAATAACAAGCAATGATACCCATATCTGCAAATGAATATTAAAATATTCAACAAGCATTTTTATGCCAATAAAAATTAAAACAATAGCAATTCCTTCTTTCAAATATTTAAATTTAGCAACTGCGCCTTTCAGCAAAAAAAATAAAGAACGCAAGCCTAACACGGCAAAAATATTTGATGTATAAATGATCATTTTTGTTTGAGTAATTGCAAACACAGCCGGTATTGAATCTAAAGCAAAAGCTATATCTGTAGTTGCCAGCAAAATCATAACCACAAAAAGCATCGTAAAATACTTTTTTCCGTTAATTGTTTTTGTAAAATTTCCATTGCTGTATTCATTTGTCAATGGAATAATTTTTTTCAGGAATTTGTATACTTTGTTTTTTTCGGGTTCAAATTCATTCTCATCATTAATGAAAAGCATTTTAATTCCGGTGTAGACTAAAAATGCTCCAAAAATATATAACACCCATACAAACTTTTGAACCAGGGCTATTCCGACAGTAATAAAAATAATCCGTAAAATAATTGCAAGTAAAATACCTAACAATAAAACCCTGTTTGAATATTTTTCAGCAATGCCGAAATAAGAAAATATGAGAATGAATACAAAAATATTATCAATGCTCAGAGCCCATTCCATCAGGTAGGCACTTATATATTCCAGCCCTTTGGTTTGCCCATCCTCAATGAAAATAAATAAGAAAAATCCAAGTGCAAGGCTAATCCAAAAAAGTGTTTGCAGAAATGCCTGCTTTGTAGAAACTTCCTTTGATTTTTTACTTAGTAAGCCAAGATCAAAAATTAATGCCGTTAGAATTACAAGCCCAAAAACTCCATAAGTCCATTCTGTAGTGTTCATGAATTATGTATTGTAGCAAAGATATGTTTTGGGGCATGCTATTTCTAAATATGAAATTTATTTTAGTAATTAATTAAACACTATATTTTTTTCTGCGCCACCATTGGTAAAAAATTCCAAACAAGATAATCAGCACTACTGGTAATGCGAGATTTATTATTTGCCATTTTGTTTTTTGTTCTTCAACTTTTTTAGCATCAAGCAGCCGAAGTGTATAATCTTTGGCCCTTGCCTCGCTTAGGTTGGCCGTATTTATAAGATATTCAATACAATTTTCAACGAACTGTTTATTAGCAAATTGGTACTCATACTGCGTTCCAACAGTATAAGAATTTACTCCCATTGGTAGCGGGCTGCCTTCTTTAACGCCATTTAAAACAATATCTCCATCAGCCACTACAATCATTTTATTGTCGTTGATACATTGTGTTAAGAATGGAGCACCGTAATGCTCCAATGAATCCATTTCCTGTTGGCTAATCCTGTTTTTATATAAAGAAGAAAACTTTCCTTCTAGCAAAACACCTGCAGGAATATCTTTATTTTTGAACGCTTCATCTTCAGGCGCATTGCGATTTTCTTCGCCACTTATTAATGCAGGAGTTTCAATTGTTCTTGAATTTGCAGAAGAGCTTAGCAGGATAGTTTTTTTAATTCCCGGTGCACTAACGGTGTCAATTGAATTAACAAACCTTGCTGCCACAAGTCCAACATTTTTATTGACCAGGCTGTTTTGTTTTGATTCAAAGAGCGGAAAATAATTCCAGTGTAAAAAATCAAATTGATCTTTCCCATTAACACTAAACGGCAAAAAATCTGATTGCAAATCCATTATCAGATCAGCATCTATTCTTACTCCATATTTAAATAAAAGATCATCAATGTTTAGATTACGATCATAAGCAACCACCTGGTTTTTTATTTGCAGGCTATCCATTTCCGCCTCCAGCCGGTCAATAAACCAAAGTACTTTTCCGCCACGCATTATATATTGATCAATTTTAAATTTTTCATCTTCACTGAAAGAAGCAGTTGGTTTTACAATCATCAACAATTTAAAAGTATCAGGGATTACCGGTTCTTTGGCAATATTTAAAGTGAATAAACTATAATTTTTTCTTAAAACATTTTCTACCAAATCAACCACGTTATCTCCCGTGGGCTCGCCATTGCCAACTGAATAAGCCACCATTGGCTTTTTATTTTCTATGATCTTATAAAGAGCATCGGCAAACTTGTATTCCAGTAAGGCTTCTGAACTGTTTAATTCTTTGTCGCTGATAACATTGGGTCCGGAATATAAATTAACAGGCAACATTTTATTTTTATACTGAACTAACGCTGCCGGATACACGTATTGCGATTGTTCACCGGCCTTTAACTGCACTTTTAAATTAATAGGAATAACTCCAAGAGAAGAAAGTGTATCAGCATAGGTTCTGTCTGTTCCGGGCATTTGCTCATCGGGCGAAAGAAGCTTGTAATTTATTTTACCCTTCGAATATTCTTTAAATTCTTCAAGTAATTCTTCCGATGCAGTGGAAAGATTTTTAAAACCTGCCGGCAGATCGCCTTTTAAAAAAATAGTTACCTCTGCAACATCATCCACGTTACCCAATATTTTTTTCACAGGAGAAGAAATCGTGAATCTCTTTTCATTGGTAAGATCTATTCGCTTATGAACGACTGACGCTAAAAAGTTAATAGCAACTATTGCAGCAATCACCGCAATCCATATCCATTTTTTCATTTTATTTTTAACTGGTACAGGCTTCATTATTGCAGGAGGCTATTTTTTTGACAGATTTTTTTGTGTTGCGAAGAGGAAAAGAAAAATAATACTTAAAAAATAAATGAGATCGCGGGTATCAACAACTCCACGGCTAATACTCCTGTAATGAAAATCTATTCCAAGCATTTCAATATAATAATCTGCATTGCCTGTAAAACCTGGAAGCTTACTTATGGAACCAAAGCCAAAATACAAAATGAGGCAGGCGAAAGCGCCAGTTAAAAAGGCGATAACTGCGTTGGAAGTAAGCCCGGAACACCACATGCTTATTGCCGCAAAAACGGCTGCCAGAAATATTAGCCCGATATATGATCCCGTAATGCCTCCACTGTCAATACCTCCGGCGGCAGATAGTGAGTCAATGGTAAAAACGTAGAGCAATGTCGGGAGCAACGCGATAAGAATAATAGAAAATACTGCAAAATATTTACCTAAAACAATCTGCCATTTTGTAAGTGGCCTGGTTTGTAAAATTTCAAATGTACCGGTCTTGTATTCTTCAGAAATGCTGCGCATGGCTAAAGCTGGTATCAGGAAAATAAAAATCCATGGAGCAAGATCAAAAAATTTGTCGAGGGTAGCGTAACCAAAATCAAAAATATTGCTGTCTTTTAAAACAAAAAGATAAAGTCCATTTACCAGCAGGAATAAAATAATGGTGATATAACCGGTAAGCCCGTTAAAAAACTGCTGCAATTCTTTTTTTGCAATTGATATCATAAGATTTAAAAAAAGTGCAATTTATGCCTTGAAAAATAATTATGGACTTTTGATTTTTTTAAAGCAGCGTTTTAACATAAGCCTGTGTCATATTATATACATTGCTGCCTGATGCAGGCTAAACACCTGGTTTTTCATTTTATTTAAGAATCTCTGAAAAGGAATTTAACGCACTTTCCTAAGGATTGAAAAGTAATCTTTCAGAGAATCCGTTATGAAAAAGTTTACCTAAACCAACTGGATGAAACCCTGTAACAACAGGGTTTTTTTATGGAATAAATAAATTATTGAATCATAGGATAAATTATTATTATGAAACCTTTCAAAGCAAATTTATTTATTGTGGGTGTATTACTATCATCAGCAACTTTTTCACAAACTAAAAAAACTGTTTCACCAAAACCTCCTTTACCCCCGACAGCAGTAAGTATTCCATTGCCGTCACCACCTGTGCCG
>CBIGQT010000043.1:0-10421 GCA_966191655.1 uncultured Ginsengibacter sp. | reverse complement strand
AAAGGAGCCTTTTATAAGTGCAGATGCAATGTTTAAATATATAGAAAAGTATGGCCAAATTGAGAATGATTCCATCTTCATGAAAATAGATATTGAAGGTTCTGAGTATAATGTTTTACCGCATTTAATTAAATACAAAGATTGGATAAATGGTATGGTAATTGAATTCCACAATTTGAAGTCTAACTGGACACAATTTGAAAATCTGCTTAATGAACTGATGTATGATTATTTGGTTACGCATATTCACGGTAACAATTACTGTGAGCTTATAGCCGGCACACAAATACCGGATACATTTGAATTGACACTAATGAAAAAAGAGTATTTTGCAAAAGAGGAATTAAGTACCAAGAATTTTCAGGAATATCCCCTAAAGCAATTAGATTATCCAAATTATAGGTGGAAAAAAGATTTAAAAATTGGATTTGACTAACATAGAACACGATAATAAATATTGCAAACACTTCGTCCTCACTTCAGCCAGGTATAAAAGGGCTTACACTGCCGCCAATACCCTGTTACATTATAAAAAGAATTAATCTCATTCTTTTGGTATTTCCAATCCGTGTTGGCGTAGAAAAGTTAACCTATCCCAATAACCTCTTTGAAAAATTATTTTATCATCCTTAACATGAAAGAAACCGCAGCCCCGCAGCCATAAAGGGTCTTTCCATTCCAAAATAGCCCATTCCCCATCTTCGAAAATATTTTCGATAACGCATACCATATTCGCCTTTGCAAATTCGTCTTCAAACATTTTTTGTATTGCTTCTTTACCTTCACCGGTAAAGTATTTACCTGGTGATTAATAGCGTTGTGACAATAAAGATTTGCGCCGTTGCCGGTGTTCCATAAAAAGTTTCTACCTGCATAAAGTCACACACCGCCGTTGTCTGGTGTTCGTGCGGATGGTTTTTGCGGCAGAGCAATCACCAACAACGATTTAAGAAAAGTATGATCTAAGAATAAACCAAGCTTGTATTACTGTAAATATCTTAGCAAGTATAAAATAATTTAGTGCCTCTCCCAGGCCGTGTTTCTACTCTAAGCCCTGAAGCAAAGCAGAGCACCTACGGCCAACCTAAGAGAGATTTGTTTGTTTTATTTATAATAAAGAAGAGCAAAGTATATATTTGAGACAAAAATCATGACTCTACGCAGCCATGTCCTGCAACAGCACAAGCCTTTGATGAGAGAGACGGCAGGCGAGCAAATAATATTTAATAAAGTTACACATAGGGGTAAACGAAAGTTAAGTTGTTATTATAAAAAGACGACTTGACAGAAGCAGTATATTTAAAACCGGCATTCAAAACCGTAAGCTTAGCATTGAACGAAGAAGGGATCATAGCGTCGTTGTCAGATCGTGATGAAAAAATTTTCGAACAGGTTTTTAAAACCCATGTTAAGAGCCTTCATACCTACGCCTCATCAATTATAAAGGATGAGGCCGTTGCGGAAGAGATTGTACAGGACATCTTTTATAAACTTTGGGAGCGTCCGGAAAAATTGTCTATTCATGGGTCGGTTGCCGCCTACCTGTACAGGGCGGTTTATAATGAAAGCATGAACCATTTAAAGCACCTGAAAGTAAGAATGAAATATGAGAATCATGCGGTGCATCAAATGAAAAATACAACAGACAGCGCTTCCAAAAAAATAATGATGAAAGAACTGGAGGCCAGAATTCATGAAGGTTTGAAGCTACTTCCCGAACAATGCCGGACTATATTTCAGATGAGCAGGTTTGGAGAACTAAAGTACCGGGAAATTGCCCGGGAACTGGAAATATCGCCCAAAACGGTAGAGAACCAAATGGGAAAGGCTCTGAAAATAATGCGGGCTCATTTAGCGGATTTTTTAACGATTATTATTTTATTATTATTCAAATAAAAAAATTGAAAGAACGATTCCACGATATTGATGCGCTGCTGGTTAAATACCTGTTGGATGAAGCCAGCATAGAGGAGCAGGCGGCGGTGAAGGAATGGATTGTTTTGAAAGATACGCATCGTGCATATTATGATGATTTTAAATTGATATGGGAGCAAAGCAAAACACTGGCAGCTACAAGTTTGTTAGACGAGGATATTGCCTGGCAGAAGTTTCAAAGCCGTATTCATGAAGTACCCCTTAAGAAAGCGCCGGTAATATCTTTGCGAAATTTTCGGTGGTTACGAATTGCCGCAATAGCGATTCTGATGATGGGACTCGCCGTTTTTGGTTATAAAATTTTTAATACAAAAGAAATCAAAACGCTTGCCTTTCATTCGTTTGATAAAGTTGCTGTGGATACATTGCCGGATAGATCGGTAATTACACTGAATAAAAATTCAACCCTCGATTACCCGGAAAAATTTTCCGGCGATGCACGGACGGTGCAGTTAAAAGGTGAAGCATTTTTCTCCATAACGCCCAATAAGGCCAAACCTTTTATTATACATGCAAATGATGTAACGATAAGAGTGGTGGGCACTTCATTCAATGTTAAATGTATAAACGGCAACACGGAAGTAATTGTTGAAACGGGAATTGTAGCAGTAACCAGGAACAATAAAGAGATTGACCTTTATCCGCATGAAAGTATTTTGGTAAATAAAGATGACAGTACCTTATCGAAAGAAATTGAAAGAGGAACACTCTATAATTATTACCGGACAAAAGAATTTGAATGTGATAAATCGCCGCTGTGGCAACTGGTGCAGGTACTTAACGAGGCATATAATGTGCATATAACTATTGAATCTAAAGAGCTGCGAAACCTGCCGATCACTACCACTTTTAACAACGAATCGCTCGATAAGATTCTTGATGTTATACGGCAAACATTTAACCTTTCGGTTACCAAAACAGGAAACGAAATCATTTTGAAATAAGAACAGAACAAAGATAAATTATGAAAGTTTTGAAACGACTCGTAGTAACGGGTATGCTATTGCTTACACTGCCACTTTGCATCTATGCGCAAAGTATCCTTAATAAAAATATTTCAATACAGGTGAGCAGGCAGCGGCTGGATAATGTGTTGGAGATATTAAGTAATAAAGGAGATTTTTATTTCTCTTATAATTCAAACATTGTTAAAGGCGATAGCCTTGTAACACTTACCGTGTATAACAAAACAGTAAGGCAGGTGCTTGATCTTTTATTCAGTGATGAATATGAATTTAAAGAAAGTGGTAATTATATTATCATTAGAAGAACACCTGTGAAAGTGGCGCTTGTCACCAGCTCCACGCCATCTGACGATAAAATATATATCGTAAGCGGTTTTGTAGTGGATGATGAAACAGGCGAGAAAGTAACGAATGCGAGTGTGTATGAAAAGAAGCTACTCGTTTCGGCGCTTACTGACGATAATGGATATTTTAAAATAAAATTAAAAAGCAGGAACAGCAAGGTAGCCCTTACCGTTAGTAAGGAATGGTACCAGGATACCACTATACGGATTGAACCAAAATATCACCAACAACTTACCATAACCGTTATGCCCCTGGAACAGAATCGTTCAATCGTTACCGTTAGTCCCGAAGATTTGTATGCGCCCGATTCCCTGAAACTACGATTGATAAACGATTCGATCACTACCGAATACCTATATGTAAAAAAGGATTCCATGAAGATTGAAAAAACGGCCGCCGGTATATTTCTTCTTTCCTCCAAACAAAAAATACAAAGTCTTAACCTTTCAAAATATTTTACGGAGAGGCCATTTCAGGTATCGCTTACCCCGGGTCTCAGTACGCATGGAAGATTGAGCCCCCAGGTTGTAAATAATTTTTCACTGAATATTTTGGGTGGTTATTCAGGCGGTTTAAAAGGCGCTGAAATCGGCGGTTTATTTAATCTCGATAAACAAAATGTACAAGGTTTCCAGGTGGGCGGCATATTTAACCTGGTAGGCGGAAACGTAGAAGGGGTACAGATTGGAGGCATCAGCAATACGGTAATAAATAATGTGGAAGGCTTGCAGGTGGGCGGCATAACCAATTATGCAAAAGGGAAGGTAAATGGCGTGCAACTCGCGGGTATTTACAATCATGCATCTGATACTTTTCATGGTGTACAAATTGCTGGTATTAGCAATTTCACTAATAAAAAAGCCAGTGGTTTGCAAATTGCCGGTGTAGGAAATATCAGCAGGCGGCAAATGGAGGGAACGCAGATCGCCGGAATTTTTAACTATGCGAAAAAATTACGTGGTGTACAAATAGGCCTTATCAATGTATCAGATACTTCGGATGGATATAGCATTGGTTTGTTAAATCTTGTCAATCACGGATATCACAAAATATCGCTTTACCCTAACGAAACTATGAATGCAAACCTGGCCATAAAAACGGGTAATGCAAAATTGTACAGCATGCTTATGGGGGGTATCAATATTAGTAATGATTCCAAAATATATTCCTTCGGCTTTGGGATGGGACATGATTTTATTTTTTCCAAAGCTTTCTCTTTATCAACAGAGTTATCGTCGCAATATTTATACCTCGGCAGTTCGAGTTATACCAACCTGTTAAATAAATTTTCGTTAAATGCAAATATTACGCTCAATAAATACATTAGCCTTTTCGCCGGGCCTTCATTCAATGTATATTATAGCAATCAAACAGCAGCCATTAAGGGCTACAAAGAAAATATCCCTTCAAACAATTACCATACTTTCAATTTGGGGAATAATGTAAACGGCTGGATTGGATGGCACGCCGGCATTACACTTTTTTAAAAAATATTTTTCAGTGGCATAGGGGTATTTATTTATAATGTTGTTATTAGAATGTAAAAGGCAACCCTATGCAAATCGTTCAATCAATTAAAATTAGAAAAATCCGGAACATGAAAAATTTAAGTATTGTTTTAATAGCAGTAGCAATTGGTATTTTTTTTACGTCATGTGAAAAAATAGTTGGAGATGGGTTATCCGTTACAGAACACAGGCCGATAAGCAATTTTACCTCTTTGGCTTCGGCCATTTCAGCGGATGTAATATATAAGCAGGGTCCTGCTTATACCGTGGAGATCACGGCTCAACAAAATATTATTAATGTAATAGAGACAAATGTTGTTGGCAGTGAATTGGTGATAAAATTCAAGGATTTCGTTCGTGTGAAGGATCATGAGCGTATAACCGTAAACGTTAGTTCTCCAACCATGAATGGATTAAGAATAAGCGGGTCAGGAAATATCACCGCCGCCGATTCAATCATTTCGGATAATATGGCGCTCACATTAAGTGGATCAGGAAATATTCGTTTAAGCAAGTTGGTTACAAACTCACTGGACGCCAATATAAGTGGAAGCGGAAGTATTTCACTTTCGGGTGGTATCTTATCCACAGAGCATCTAAAAATAAGTGGTAGCGGCGATATAAATACAGGCGATGCATCCGCAAACAATGTAACCACCGTTACGAGTGGCTCCGGCGAAATGCAGGTGATTGCTTTGAAAACCCTTGATGTAACTATTTCAGGAAGCGGCTCTGTGTATTATGACGGCGCACCCATCGTTAATGCGCATATTTCCGGATCAGGAAAAGTGATTCATAAATAATAGCCAATAAGAAGATGGCAGGTGAAAAGTTAGATTATATTCACAACAACCTTTTACAGCCATACTGGCAACCTGCGGAGTGTCAGGAAAAGAAAATAATTAAAACTAAATCCATGGTTCGTGCATCACGAAACATTTGATATATCTTCCTTCCGGTTCATATAACTATTAGATATAAACGCAATAATGCATACTACTATAAATATCATCTTGTCCGGGATAATATTTTCTATGATAAAAAACGCGGCCAATAGAGTAATTTTTTATTTTTAAAGTGGAACACCAGCGAGTGCAAAAATCAATCTTTTTACTTTAGATTTACGGCTGATTTATAATCATACCTCTAAAGTTCCAGGTTATTTCAAAAGAATTCTCCAAAGGAGTTCGATGAATCTATAAAACAAACCCGGACAACTCAACCTCAGAATTTTTTTTAATACAAAGCAATTGAATTCTTCATCAAAAGATTAAAAAAGATCAATTTGAATTATGAAAAGTAAAATCACTTTCACTTTGCTGATTGCGGCATTGGTAATATTCGTTATCAGTTGCAATCAGCCACAACAAAAAACTGAAGCCACAAAAACTGACACTACAACCGGGGGAATTGACCGCACCATTCTCCCGATTCATGAACCTGATTATCCGGAATCAACCGTTCTCGATGCACGTGATGCGACAGCGCCGCCACGCTTCGAGGTTAAAGCACCAGCCAAAGCCCCTAATGTTGTTATCGTGTTGCTTGATGATATTGGCTTTGGTGCATCAAGCGCTTTCGGCGGGCCAATCAATATGCCCACTCTTGATACGTTAGCAGCAAATGGTTTGCGTTATAATCGCTTTCACACTACAGCACTTTGTTCACCTACACGTGTTGCATTGCTAACCGGGCGCAATCATCATGTGAATAACGCAGGCGCCGTTATGGAACTTGCAACAGCATTTCCCGGCAATACCGGTTTGCGTCCATTGAGTGTAACTCCGCTTGCTGAGATATTGCGACAGAATGGTTACAGCACCGCTGCATTCGGCAAATATCATGAAACAGCGCCCTGGGAAGTTTCTGTGTCAGGTCCTTATGATCGCTGGCCAACGCATTCAGGCTTCGATAAATTCTATGGCTTCATTGGAGGAGAAACAAATCAATGGGCTCCTTCACTATATGATGGAACCACCAAGATAGAGCCCCATTTGACTCCCGGTTATCATTTTACTACTGATATGACGAATCAAACGATTAACTGGATTCAGGCGCAACAATCGCTCACTCCTGATAAGCCCTTCTTCGTTTACTATGCACCGGGCGCTTTGCATGCACCGCATCATGTTGCTAAAGAATGGAGCGATAAATACAAAGGCAAATTCGACGAAGGATGGGATAAGCTGAGGGAAGCAACATTTGCCCGCCAAAAGAAAATGGGAATAATTCCTGATAGTACATTGCTAACTCCACGCCCTAAAGAAATTCCGGCCTGGGACAGCATGAGTGCCGATCAGAAAAGGCTTTTTGAAAAACAGATGGAAGTATATGCAGGCTTTGGAGAACAAACCGATTATGAAGTGGGGAGATTGGTTCAATCGTTGAAAGACATGCATGAGATGGACAACACCATCTTCATTTATATTGTGGGTGATAATGGTTCAAGCGCTGAAGGCGGCCCTGAAGGAAGTTACAATGAGATGATGGCACTGAATGGAATTGTTGGTAACGCTTCGCAGATGATGAATCATATTGATGACTGGGGAAGCCCGAACACTTTTCCTCATTACGCCATCGGGTGGGCGCATGCACTTGATTGCCCGTTCCAATGGACAAAGCAAATTGCATCACACTTTGGCGGCACACGCAACGGAACGGTGATCCATTGGCCTGGTGGCATTAAAGCTAAAGGAGAAATCCGCTCCCAGTTCAGTCACGTGGTGGATATTGCACCAACAATATTGGAAGCAGCAGGCTTGCCTCAACCGAAAATGGTGAACGGGGTAGAGCAATACCCGATGGACGGCGTTTCGATGATGTACACCTTCAATGATGCTAACGCAAAAGATCGCCACACTACACAATATTTCGAAATGTTTGGCAACCGTGCAATTTATCATGACGGGTGGGTGGCATGCACACGGCATTCCATTCCCTGGTTGATGGTCCCGCTTCCACCGCTGAAAGATGATGTGTGGGAATTGTACAACGTGGATTCAGATTTCAGCGAAGCAAATAATGTGGCAGCCAAATACCCTGATAAACTGAAAGAGCTGCAGGACCTGTTTATGAAGGAAGCTGAAAAAAATCATGTACTCCCGATTGATGACCGCAGAGCCGAACGGTTTAATGCAGCTATAGCCGGAAGGCCTGACCTGATGGGTGATCGTACCTCGCTAACTGTTTATCCCGGAATGACCGGGCTGATGGAAAACGTTTTCATCAATAACAAGAATCGTTCTTACACGATGACGGCTGAAGTGAATTTGCCAAATGGTAACACGAATGGAGTGATCATCGCCCAGGCCGGTCGCTTTGGAGGCTGGTCTCTTTATATGAAAGACGGCAAGGTTCATCATGACTACAATTATTTTGGCCTTAATCACACCAATATTGCTTCTTCAAAAACCATTGCAGCCGGAAAGCATATCATCAGGTATGAGTTTGTGTTTGATGGAGGAGGGCCTGGCGGCGGTGGGCAATGTATTTTGTATGTAGATGATCAGAAAATGGCTGAAGGGCACATTCCAAAAACACAACCATTTGCTTACTCCGGGGATGAAGGAGTTGATGTAGGTATGGATAATGAAACGAACGTGACCAATGATTACAAAGAAGGCAACAACGCATTTACCGGCACCATAAGCAAGATCATCATTGATGTAAAACCATTTACACTCAGTAAAAAGGACCAGGAAGAAATTGAGAAGGCGGATGATGAAGCAACGGCTGCGGAAGATTAAATGAAGCTGATGTCATAATCGTGAGTACTGCCCTAAATTATAAAAGTACTGCTGTCCTGATGTTTGTAACTCAGGGCATTTAATCTTTGTTGTAATATACCGTTAGTGTATAGCCACTAAAAATAACCGTTACGGTTAAATCAACATCCGTTGTTCGTGTCTATGAAGCAAATAATTTTTGTCTCTTACCGGGATGCGTTATAATTCCCATGACCGGTTTTAGATTTTGCATATTTGATTGTGTTTTTATCAATCGCAAAACCAAAGGACACATAGGCCATTTGGCTTTTGGTAGGAACATATACAATACCCGGGACATTTGTATGTTGGTTTCCGGACCTAAGGAAATCTGACAGGTAGTAGCCAAACTTCAAATAGCCGCCTCGTTTTGTTCTTAATTCGGCAAAGGCAGATGGAAGAAAAGTATTGGTACGATCGCTAAACCAGATATTTGTTTTTGATTTTTCATCATTTACAAATACTTTTTGCTTGTAGGCGATGGCCAACTCACCTTCGACACCGGCTGCAAGATAAGTGCCGGCCATGTCTCCAAACTTAAGGGCGAGTGGAATACCAACGGTATAAACGCGTTGCTTAATTTTTACCGAGTCGTTCAACCGGGTAATGATACCTATGTTTCTTAATGAAAGGCCTGTATAAAATCCTAAATGCGGATTAAAGTCAATATGCAATTGCCCGCCAAGATGTAAAAAGGCGGTGAAACGAACTATGTTGCTTACATCGTAAGGTGCAGCTTTCACGTCACCCCATGATAGAATCATTTCACTAACAGATTCGAAGTGCATGTTATTTTTCTTTGGCGCGCTATAGGTAGTATCCTGGGCATTCATTTGCACACTAAAGAACGCAGCAGCTATGAGAATGCATATTTTCTTTGTCATGTTGAAAATTTTTGTGAAAATAAATGTTTTTTCTGAAAAGACTTTAAATGAAGTGTTGTAGGGTGCATTTCAGATTGTCGCCGATTGGTGGAGACACCAACCGGGGCAGCCCGCCGTGGGCGGTGTCCCCACCGCCCACAAGAAGCACGGCAAAGCGACAATTTGAAATGCACCCATGTTGTAAAAAGTATTTCTGAGACCCGAACCACGAATATAGGGTTAAGCGATAAAGTTTCCATGGCACACCGTTTACATACCCGGGCGAAAAAACCGGAATCTTTTTTTCGTTTATGCGCCACAGTTATAATTGCCGTTTCAGGAAACTACATTAATGGGAATTCCGGCAAGAAATGCCTGCACATTTTTCACTACCCCTTTCATTAACCGGGAGCGTGATTCATAACTTGCCCAGGCAATATGCGGCGTAATAAGGCAATTTTTTGCATGCAGCAATGGATTGTCTGCAGTGGGAGGCTCGGCGGACAATACATCGAGTCCTGCACCTGCAATTTTCCCGGAGTTAAGCGCCTGCGCAAGATCTTCTTCATTAACGAGATTACCCCTGCTGGTGTTAATTAAGAACGCAGAAGGCTTCATGGTTGACAATAAACGACGGTTTACAAAATATTTGTTTTGATCGTTGAGCGGGCAATGTAAACTTACAATGTCAGCTTCACGAAAACAGGTCTCTTCATCAACAAAATGAACACCGTGTACACGATCTCTTTGCGGATGTTTATGAGAGGCGATTACCTGCATGTTAAACGAAAGGGCTATTGCTGCAACGGCTTGTCCTATTTTACCAAGACCTATAATACCCAAAGTTTTGTTTTGCAGTTCCATAATTGTTTTTCTCTGATAGCTAAAATCCCTGCTCCTGACCCAATCGCCATTATGTACGCTTTGCGCATATTCGTATACGTGAGTAACCAATTCAAGAATGATCGCGAAAGTAAGTTGTGCCACCGAAGCGCTCCCGTAGGTGGGTACGTTTGTTACCGTTATATTTCGTTTGGAAGC
>CBIGQT010000042.1:0-10633 GCA_966191655.1 uncultured Ginsengibacter sp. | reverse complement strand
AAATTATTTGTATGCAGTCCGCAACCATGGACGCAATGGTTTTTGAAGAACTGAAGAAACCGTTGGTCTTAAAAAATATCCCATTGCCAAAAGTGTTATCAAATCAGGTATTAATAAAAATTATTGCCTGCGGTGTTTGCAGAACTGATCTTCATATTGTGGATGGCGAGCTTGCACAGCCAAAACTTCCTTTGATTCCCGGACATGAAATCATTGGTAAAATAATGGATACCGGCGTTGAGGTTACCAGGTTGAAAAAAGATGATATTGTTGGCGTTCCCTGGTTGGGCTATACGTGTGGCAAATGCAAATATTGCATCAAAGGGCAGGAGAATCTTTGTGAATTCGCAGGCTTTACCGGCTATACCATTGATGGCGGATTCGCAGAGTTTACAGTGGCTAATGAACAGTATTGTTTTCCTATTCCGCAGATGTACAGTAATCCGTCTGGCGCACCGCTGTTATGTGCAGGTCTTATTGGTTTCAGATCTTACAATATGATTAATAATGAGGCGGTCAATATTGGTATATATGGCTTTGGTGCAGCCGCCCATATTCTAATACAGGTTGCCATCTTCCAGGGTAAAAGAATATTTGCGTTTACACGTGACCGTGATATTGAATCTCAGCAGTTCGCTTTGCAGCTTGGCGCTGTATGGGCAGGCGGCTCATCTGAAAAACCACCAGGCAAATTGGATGCAGCTATCATTTTTGCACCTGTTGGAAGCCTTGTGCCAAAGGCATTGCAGGATCTGGACAAAGGCGGGATTGTCGTGTGCGGCGGTATTCACATGAGTGATATTCCCTCATTTTCGTATGATATTTTATGGGAAGAAAGGTCCATTTGTTCCGTTGCCAACCTCACGCGAAAAGACGGCGAAGAATTTTTAACGATAGCACCAAAGGTGCCGGTTTCAACAGAAATAACAACTTATAAGCTTGCGGATGCAAACAAAGCATTAAGCGATTTAAGAAATGGAAAAATTCATGGGGCAGCAGTACTCGTAATGGATTAATGTGAACAACTGCGATTTAAAGTACCCGATAACCTTTTAATATTTATTTCATGTTGCTCATATTGATTTGCATCATTACGTTTTTTTCAACTTTGGCGGGCGGGTTATTTGCATTACGTTTTAAAGATAAACTTCATCTCATTTTAGGATTCAGTGCCGGCGCTGTACTTGGCGTTGTATTTTTTGATTTGTTCCCCGAGGCCCAGTTGTTAGGCAGCAGCAAATATGAGGCTGATAAAATTACTTTTGTTGCCGCTCTTGGTTTCTTTATTTATATGATCCTCGATCGGCTCGCGGTCTTACATTCACATGAAGATGAAAGCAGTGCTGGTTTAAGGGGCAAAATAGGAGCAGGAAGTTTATCAATACACAGCTTTCTTGATGGAATTGCCATAGGTTGGGCATTTCAAATATCAACAACCATTGGCATAGCCATTGCGATAGCGGTGGTGGCCCACGATTTTTCTGATGGGATTAATACGGTAAGCGTGCTGTTAAATGATAAGGCCAATACCCGCTCGGCTTTTAAATGGTTGCTGATTGATGCGGCGGCGCCGGTTATCGGCGTTTTCTCAACCTTTTTCTTCAGGTTGCCTCAGTCATTATTCGGACTCGTATTGGCATTGTTTGCAGGCTTCTTCTTATATATCGGCGCAAGTGATTTATTACCTCAAAGTCAGCAACAATATCCAAAATTATGGACAACATTTATGACAATTTTGGGAGCTGGCTTACTATACATTGTAGCAAGACTTTAGGTATGATGGTTTTAACATCTGCAAACAAGTTGATAACAATCAAGGCAGGGAATAACCAATATCATAAATCGACAAAGACTGAAAATTGATATTTATGAATTGTCTCTTGATTTAGAAAAGCCTGGATTATAAAGCCACGAATTCATTTCATAAGAGATAAAACAGGTAACAAAAACTTTGCTACAATGCTCGAAAATAAAATATATGAATGGTTAAAGGAAAAGAAGATCAATACACCCGAACATAAGATTTTTGAGATCAATGAAGAACCAGTGTCAGACTTTTATCCTGCAGCATTGAAAATAGAATCGCCTAAAGTAATTCACAAGAGTGAATTTGGCGGTGTGGCCATCAACCTGAATAATGAAAAAGAGTTACAAATGGCGAAGGAATCAATTCTTTCAAATCTCAGGATGCATGGCATTGAGCCGGATGAAAAAGATAAATTTTTAGTGAGCCGGATGTATTCCGGAATTGAATTATTTTTCGGGATAGTGAATGATCCTGTTTTTGAAAGGGTAATTGTTTTTGGCGCCGGCGGAATTTTCACAGAGCTTTTTAAAGACATTTGCTTTATTGACAGCGAGGCCGGTGATGAAGAAATTATCAATGCAATTTCACAAACTAAAATCTCTTCTCTTTTTACAACAGGCTTCAGGGGAAAGAAATACAACATCGATGTTATTGTGGATTTTATAAAGAAACTGCAACAGCTTGATGTTAAAGAAATGGATCTCAATCCTGTGATAATGCATGGAGACAATTTAACGGTTGTGGATGCACGCTTATTGGAAGGGTCTGCTGCTGCTGCAACAAAAACAATTAAATACTTGCCGGAGATTTTTGCACCTGCTAAAATCGCAATCATCGGTGTAAGCCATCATCCTGAAAAAGTTGGCTATGCGCTTGCTAAAAATACTTCGAACCAATCCCAGGTTCTATTTGTGAACCCGGGAATTGATATACTGTTCGGTAAAAAAGTATACAGTTGTATCGAAGACCTGCCTTTGATTGACACCGCCGTTATTGCAATACCGGTAGCTGTAATTAAAGAAACCATTGAAAAGCTGGTGACCAAAGGTGTAAAAAATGTCATCATAATTACAGCGGGCTTTAAGGAAGCTGGCAGAGATGAAAGTTTTTTAAATTGTCTTGCAGATACTTACAACCTGAATATTATCGGACCCAATTGCCTTGGGATTTATGCAAATGGACTCAATCTTACTTTCGGTACAGGCGACATTAACAAAGGGAAGGTAAATCTCTTTTCGCAGTCGGGCGCTATTGTGGCAGAACTCATGGACAAGGCTGCTGAAAAGAATATCGGTTTTGAAAATATCATTTCGGTTGGAAATATGGCCGATATAGATTTTGGCGATCTTATTAATTCTTATCACGGCAGCAATGCGCTTAATTTATATATTGAGGGAATTTCTAACGGAAAAAATTTGCTACGGGCCATTCGCAAAACAAAATCATTGGTAAAAGTTTTTAAAGCGGGCAGAAGTGAAGTTGCAAGGAGGGCTGCTTTTTCACACACCGGTAATATGGCAGGTAACTATGAAATGTTTGTGGGTTTGGCCAGAAGTGCCGGAGCTAAAATCCTGCAGGATGTAAATGGTCTTTTATATTCTCATCATTTTGAAAAAATAATAATCATTACCAATGCCGGTGGAGCAGGAACCATTATGAGTGACTTGGTTAATGATAAACTTTATCAGTTAACTCCTGATGAGATTAACAAATTAAGTGAAGTACTTCCATCCCATTGGTCAAAAAATAATCCAATAGATATTATAGGAGATGCGGGTCATGATAGGTATTTCAAAGCGCTACAAATTGCAGACGAATTTAATGCCGATGCCATTTATGTAATAGTTACGCCACAGTTTATGACCGACACAGAAAAAATAAGCCGGATTTTTACTGATGAAAAATTTAATACAAAAGTATTACCGGTGTTATTAGGAGGTGAAATGATGGAAACTGCAAAAGCATATTTACGCAAAAATAAAATAGAATTTTTCGAAGAGTTGAATGAAGCAGTTTCTTTTTTGTAACTAGATGCTAAAAAAGATACTACTCAAATTAAATAGTATCCTTATAAATAAAGAAAACCATCCACTACACCTAAAGCAACACCTGCAATCCAAACTTTCATTCAGGTAATTTCTTCATAGCGTATGTCTTCCAATTTTTCCGGGGATTCTTTATTTGATTTTACTGGCGTATTGCAACCTTTGGCGCCAAAACAACCCGTATTCGTAACTGCCATAAAAAGAAGAATTCCACCCATAATTCCCAATAATGGTTCTTTACTTTGAATGGCTTCTACTATTGCCCATATTCCAATAACAAGTCTAAGAATCCTCATCAGGTTCCAGTTTTTTAATAATAATGTTTTCATAATTGTCACTAATTTTTCTTGTTAAGATCACTGTTTAATTCTTCACACAGCGAGTGAATTTCACTCCTCTGTAATACCTACTCCAACTAACTTAATAAAAATTCATGTCTTCCATGCTGCTTCGTATACATTTAGCAGACCGATTGCCTGAGATAGGTTACTGCCCGGGTTGCTTGTGTTGCCACTGCGCCAATAAAAATATATAGCCGTTGCCCGTACCTCTTTTATTCTTTCATAATTTCTTTGGATCGCGTCTGACGGAATTTTAATAGCGTTTTTCACGTGTTCCATTTCACATTCTTCTTTTGTTCGCACATCAATAATTTTTGTAGCAGGTTCTTTAATAATCTCTCAGTATCATAAATTTTTTTTTGATTTTGAGACATAAAATTCAAATTCTTTTTAGAATCCTACTATGACTTTTGTCACACAAGATTACTATCCCTGCGATTTATCTTATGTACCGATAAATGCATTTGGTTGTTTACTTCCTGTTGTTGACAATTTCCCCGCCGCCCTTGACTATTTCTATCCAGCCCGTGCTAAGTAAGGCAACCAGCAAAAAGAGTAACAAATAAACAGGAGAAACGATTGCAAGCCCAAAGAGATTCCTGAAAAATGCCAGGTATACAAAAGAAAAAATTAATATAAGCGTAATTATTATTATTATCGGGATAAAAGAATTCTTATAATGGATCGTCTTGAGTATGGAATAATGAAAAGAACGATTGACAAGGGTAAGGAAAACATTGCAAAACAACAGCGTTATAAATATTGAAGTTCGGATCATGTTTTCACTTTGATGCTGTTGCATGAAATAATATCCGATGCCAAGACAGCCTGCTGTTATCATGAGACCTTGCGCTATACTAATTTGTAACTGCCTTCCCGATAAAAAAGTTGAAGACAAATGCCTCGGCAAACGAAGCATCGTGCCAGGTTCCATTGGTTCATTTTCATAAATAATGGAACAGGTTGGCCCCATAATTAATTCTAAAAAAATCACATGGATAGGCGTAAAAATTTCATTAAACTTCCATGAAAAAAGTAATGGCAATGTTACAATCAGGATAATAGGAATATGGATGGAGACAATATACTGAATAGCTTTTTTGAGATTGTTATAGATCTTTCTGCCAAGAGCAACTGCATCTGTCAAATGCGAAAGATCATCATCAGTAATAATCAAACCTGCTGTGTTTTTTGCTACTTCGCTTCCGCGTTTACCCATGGCAATTCCAATATGAGCGGCTCTCAATGCAGGCGCATCATTTACTCCATCGCCGGTCATGGCAACTACTTCACCATTTTCGATCAGCGCATTTATAACACTTAGTTTGGCTTCAGGAAACATTCTTGCAAATACATTTGTTTCTTTTACCTGTTTTTTCAACTCGTCTGGAGAAAGGTGGATTACTTCATTCCCGGTTATATATTTACCGTCGTTATCAAGTTTAATCAAATGCGCAATTGCCATCGAAGTTTCCGCATAATCACCAGTAAGCATTTTTACTGATATTCCTGCTTTGTTAAATGTGTTTATGGTGTCGGTGATTTTTGGTTTAGGAGGATCGTAAAAAGCAATCAAGCCTAAAAATTCGAAACCGAATTCTTCCTGTGATACAGGCCAGTTTGAATCTTTCCAACGCCCTTTTCCAACACCTAATACCCTGAATCCTTCTTTGGCGTACACCCGCAATTGCTCTTGAATATTTTTTATTTCATCAACATTCAAACCGCTTTTATCCAGGAATGCTTCGGGGCCACCCTTTGCCGCGATAATAATTTCATTTAAATTGTTTTTGAAAATGTGTGTCATCATCGGTGGCTTTCCACTTATCGGGTACTCATGTACCTGTTGGTATTGGGGGCGTTTATCTACGTCAGCAATTTGTTCATATAAATTATGAATTGCTTTTTCCATGGGATCGAAAGGCTCAGTTTCACTGGACCACATGGCATATTCAATAAGTTCCCGGGGCACTTTATTTCTATTTTCAACCTTAATCGAAATTTTATGTATCGCATCATACACACATGCAATGCTCATTCTATTTTCAGTGAGTGTACCTGTTTTGTCAACACAAATTACAGTAGCTGAACCCAGGGTTTCAACATACTGAGGTTGTTTTACGATAATATTATTTCTTAATAATCTAAATGCACCAAGGGCCTGGAATGTTGTAAAGGCAACAGGAATCTCTTCTGGCAGTATACTCATGGCAAGCGTTAGGCCCTGGAGGAAAGATTGAACAATATCGCCGGACTGTAAATAGTGATATCCCACTACGAAAATAAAAGCAATACCTCCAATCCAAACCATAATGCGAACGAATGAATTGATTTGGTTCTGTAAAGGAGTTTTGAGAATATTGACTTCTTTAACTGATAAACCAATTTTACCCAACATCGTTTTGTTACCAACTGCAATAGCTTTCGCTATAGCCCTGCCGCTGATGATCTGTGTGCCTTTGTAAACTCTATCATTATTATCGCCGTATTTTTCCACAGGGAATGATTCACCCGTAAGAATAGATTCATTAACGGAAAAATCATTTGCCGAGATGAGAATGCCATCTACAGAAATTATTTCACCTTCTTCTAAAACAACAATATCATCTACCACTACTTCTTCTGTTGGTATTTTAATTTGGACGCCATTACGGATGACGGTAGATTTTGGCGATGATAATTTTTTCAATGCGCTTATAGCATCCTGGCTCCGGTATTCCTGGTATAAAGAAATACCGGAAACAATACAAATAGAGACCATCATTATAATTCCATCTGAATATCTCCCAACAAAAAAATATATTAAACAGGCTGCCAGCAGTAAGATGAACATCGGTTGAAAAACGATTTCTTTCAATACATGAAGCAATAAACGATTTTCTCCGGCATGCTCTTTATTTGTTCCATAAGCATCTCTTGATTTTGATACCTCTGCATCTGTTAAACCCGTTATATTTTTTTGATCTATCTGCATGTGAAATTATTATTGATAGTATTTATTTCAAAAGCCCATATACATCTTTATTGTATTGCAATTTTTCTGCGGCGTTCGTTTCTACGGTTTGGTAAACTACAAAAACTGGTATTGGATTATCGATTTTTAGTGTGACCGGTTGTTGTTCTTTTAGGCAGGATGCCAGGAAATTGCTATCTACTTTATTTGGCAACAACTCGTTAGCAAGTTCTACAGGTTCCTCAATGCGAATGCACCCATGGCTGTAATAACGATAACCTGAAAGAAAAGCAACTTTGTTGTTAGTATCATGTAAATAAACACTAAAGGGCGATGTAAGATTAAATTTTATTACCCCTAAAGAGTTATCGCATCCCGTTGATTGACGAATACGGAATGGGAAATAATTCCTGCTATAATTTTTCCAGTTCAGTTTATGATGATCAACAATATTTCCCTTTAAATCCAACACTTGCATATTTAGTGCGTCTACATCGCCGGGGTTTCTCCTGAATTCAGGCAACAATTCATTCAACGCTATACTTGATGGCACATTCCAGTAGGGGTATAAAACGACGTTATTACAGTAGGTTGCTAAACGGGGCGTTTTGGTAGAAGGTTTTCCTACCACAGCTTTCATTCTTAATTTAATGCTGTCGTATTCATAATAACGCAACGTTGCAGAAGCAATATTTACTACGATCCATTTTTCAAATTTGAAATGATGCATCCAGCGATATAATTGCAAAGAAGTATTTAGTTGTTTTTTTTGCAAAGAAGTTAATGAGTCACGCTTGAATTGTAATTCTTCTCTTATAGTTTGATATTCGGCATCGCCAGGCTCTAAGGAATTAAAGAAATCGAGCAAATCATCCCTGGAGTTTGCATTCAACAATCCTTGCAATAAAAATTTGTTATCGGCTGGTTCTTGCTTTGAAGAAAGTTCATCAGATAACATCCAGTGATCAATATCATTACCCTCGTACATATCTTTGCAATAAGCAATGGCAGCATCGGTGAAGATGCAATCGATTTTCATTGCGTCTATGCTGTCGGATTGTATAAAATTGTAATCAGCATATTTAGGAATATCTTCTATGTGATATTCTTCCTTCTTCAATCCGAGATATGTTGAACTATCAATTTTTTCTTTTAATAGTTGCCTTAAGAAATGAGAATTTTCATTTAGCGAAAACCAGAATAATCGATTATTCCGCAATTCATAAAAGTTTTTTACCAGTGCCGGATAATGCAACTTTAATAAATTGTCGATGTTACCAGGTGTAGTTGGAGAATCGGCTTTGCTGGTTATTGAATAATTTGGAGCACAAACAAATAAAGTTAAAAGCATCATTATGATTATGCTTTTCAAAACTTTACTGATTTTATATTCACGCTGAATAATATGGCTCATATTTACGCTTATTTTTACTCGGTCAAAAAAAGACAGACTTAAAGAGATTACACGAAAATTTTTTTCCAAATTAATTTAGTCAGTATTCATTACGAATGATATCTACCGCAACTGAACATGATATAAATCAGAAATATTCCCAATAATGGTCATTCAAAAAAATGCGCTATCGCAATATTTTTGGCTAAAACTTAAAGAATGAAAACAGTATTAGCAGCAACCGATTTTTCCATGGCCTCTCGTTTTGCAATGGTATATGCACGCGAATTTGCAAAGGCCACTAACGCAAAAATGATTTTGTTTAATGCTTACACAATTCCTTCGCCCGCACCAGCATTGGGTGTGAGTATATCGAGATACGACATCATGATGCAAACCGATAAGCGACTGCTGGATGAGGCTGACTTTCTTGATCCGCAACATGCAATGATTGAAGTGCTAAGCGATGAAGGTTCCCCCACAGAAATGATTAAAAATATCGCAAAAGAAAAACAGGTTGACCTGGTAATCGTGGGAATGAAAGGTACCGGTAAAAATCTTAAAAAAATATTTGGAACCACGGCGGCTGAATTAGCAGGCAATTGTAGTATTCCGGTGTTAATCGTTCCTGAGAAAGCCAGTTTTAAACAACCCAATACAATTGTATTAGCAAGTGATGACATCAGCCAGGAGATTCCCAAATATCTTAAAGAAATTATGCAATTGTTTCAATCAAAATTATACATAGTGCAGGTGATCAGAAATGAAAAAATATTTATAGACGAAAAAGAAAAAATAATAAGCACAGGCGCAGAATCGATCACTACCTTAAAATATTATGTGGATTCGGATGTAACTCGCGGCCTTGACGAGTTTATAAAAATGCACAACGGAGATATGCTTGCCATGACGCCACATAAGCATGAATGGCTCGAAAGGATTTTTATAAAAAGCGAAACCAAAGAAATGATCTTTCATACGCATATCCCCTTATTGGTTTTACCACAGCAATTTGAGAAAATAAATATTACTGGTAATGCTTAAATTTCACAATGAAAATCATAGAATGTTTTATTAAAAAATAAAATTCATGGATGATTCCACTTTGTCGCTGCTTTCCAAATATGATGTAGCTACGCCACGCTACACGAGTTATCCAACTGTGCCTTATTGGGATTTTTCCAAACTTGATAACAGCAAATGGAAACAGTCAGTTATCAATACTTTCAATTCGGAAAATGGTGAATTATGCATTTACATTCATTTGCCCTTTTGCGAAAGCCTGTGTACTTTTTGTGCATGTAACAAACGCATTACTAAAAATCACAACGTAGAACGGTCATACATAGACGCAGTTTTAAAAGAGTGGCAAATGTATCGCGATATAATACCCGGAGTTCCTGTTATGAAGGAAATTCACCTGGGTGGCGGAACGCCAACTTTTTTTAGTGCTGATAACCTCGTTTATCTTATTACAAATATTGTCAAAGATTCTGTTATAAAAGATGACCATGAATTTAGTATTGAAATACATCCAAATTTTACAACTGAAGAACATCTCAGAAAATTAGCAGCAATCGGGTTTAACAGGATGAGTATTGGTGTGCAGGATTTTGATCCTTACATACAATTTACCATCAACAGAATTCAATCATACGATCAAACAAAACAGATTTTTGATTGGGGCAGAAAGTATAATTTCAAAAGCATTAATATTGATTTGATTTATGGCCTCCCGCATCAAACAATAAAAAGTGTTGAACATACAATTGCGCTTATAAAAACGCTGATGCCAGATCGTATCGCGTTCTATTCTTATGCCCATGTTCCCTGGAAGAGTAAGGCTCAGCGCAGGTATACAGAAAATGATTTGCCAACCACCTCTTTAAAATGGGAGATCTATAATCGCGGAAGAAGGCTGCTGGAACAGGCGGGTTTTAAAAGTATAGGAATGGATCATTTTGCCAAACAGAGCGATGAACTCGACGTGGCGCAGCGGCAAGGCAAGCTCAGCGGAATTTCCAGGGATACAGCACCCGGGCCGGCGTGGACATCTACGGCTTTGGCAACTCTTCTATCTCGCAGACAAGGGAT
>CBIGQT010000041.1:0-10652 GCA_966191655.1 uncultured Ginsengibacter sp. | reverse complement strand
CATGCGCAAAAGATGGGTTATTGAGAATTTTAAAAAGATACGATGTTCATAAGCCAGATTTTTTTTTCGTAGAGCAAGTTCCTTTAAACAGTCTGTTTAAAGTAAAAGGAGGTAAGATTTTTAAAAAAGGTAATAAAGTGAGAAAGCGCTATGTGTGCCAGGACATTAAAACGGGAAGGCTTTTTTTATTTAGTCCTGTCGCGGAAGTGGAGTTAGTGGGGCCGGCGTAAATAAACATTGGTCAATTCGGCCTCAATTCATCGTTACATCAAATTCTTTTATTTCATCTAAGCTGTAATCTCTTACTACATTATACAAAGTATCTCTTTCCACAGGCCTGCGCTTTGCCTGTTTAATAAGCGTTACCAATTGTTGTGTGCTCATAGAAGGAGTTTGTTCTTCGCTTCCTGCCATTGAATAAATTTTTGTGGAGTCATCAATAGTTCCATCAATATCATTTACGCCGAACGATAAAGCAAGTTGCGCATTTTGTCTTCCAAGCATTGGCCAGTATGCTTTAAGGTGAGGGAAATTATCCATATAAATTCTTGCAACTGCATACATCTTCATATCTTCTGTTACAGAAGACTCGGGCACATAACTCATATCATTATTCTTATTGCGAAATTTAAGAGGGATAAAAGTATTGAAACCATTTGTTTTATCCTGCAGGTTTCTTAATCTCGTCATGTGGTCTATACGATGTTCATAATTTTCTATGTGCCCATATAACATGGTTGCATTCGTCTGCATTCCAAGCTTATGAGCTTCTTCATGAATTTTTAACCAACCCTTAGCATCTACTTTATCAGCGCTTATTTGCTGTCTTATATTTTCATCAAATATTTCAGCACCACCGCCAGGTAAAGATTGTAAGCCGGCATCTTTTAGTTTCCGCATTCCTTCTTCAGTGCCAAGCTTTGCCTTCCTGAACATATAATCCAGTTCAACGGCAGTAAATCCTTTTATATGAAGATCAGGCCTGTGTTGTTTTATCCGGGAAATAAAATCGCAAAAAAAGTTAAGATCCATTTTTGGATGAACACCTCCAACAATATGAACTTCTGTTACGGGTTTACCGTCATAGCTTTTTACAATATCCATCATTTGTTCCATGCTCAATTGCCATCCTTCATCTCTATGCGCATACAACCTGGAGTATGAACAAAACTTGCAGGAAAAAACACAAACATTGGTAGGTTCAATATGGAAATTTCTGTTGAAATAAGTTACATCACCATGTTTTTTTTCTCTTATATAATTAGCTAATGTTGCCGATAAACCAAGGCTGGCTTTTTCAAAAAGCAACAGGCCTTCTTCACCTGTTATTCTTTTATCATTGATAATTTTTTCTGCAATTGTATTGAAATGTTTCCCTTCTTCAAATGAATTTATAATTTCTAAAAGTTCTTCTTCTTTATTAGTTGCTATCATAAAACAAAGTTAGGTTAGCATTGTATCTAAAACAAAAAAGAGGTAGCACGAAGCTTTAGCCTCTTTTACTTTTATAATTATTTAAACTACTGTTTTACGATTCTGTCAACTACCGTCTTACCGGTGTATTGCAATTTAACTATATACACGCCTGCAGCATATCTGCTCATATCAACAGGCATTTCTGTATAGCCGGTTCCGTTATAGTTTTTGGTCCAAACCAATTGTCCTGTCGAATTATAAATTGACACATTTTGCAAGGTAGTAGGAACCCTGTAGTTGCGTATGGTAAATGAATTCCTGAATGGATTCGGGTATAGCAGGTATCCCTCATCTTTTAATCTTTGCGGAAGAACTTTTGAATAGATATTTACATTGTCAATGTATAAATTATTTTGATTATTACTTTTTGCAACAAAATAAACCTGGAAATTTTGAGTGCCTATAACATGACTTAAATAAATATTAATATTTTTCCATTGTTGCTTATTGGGAACAAAAGGAGTTGTAGACGGTAAATTTGGATCACCGGTTGTTTGAAGATCTGCACCCCATTTTTTCCAGATGGTTGTAAATGTTTGGCTGCAATCCTGGCTTATTTGCAATTCGAGTGTATCCAGCGGCATATTCGTACTACCGGGATAGGTTGCTCCCTGCGAGTATGCGTAATCGAAAGAAACAAAAAATGAATCAACTGCTGCATCATATTTTATAACCGGAGAGAAAAATGCATCTTCTGTATTTGATGCCTTGTAATCAAAATTCCTGATAACCATAGAACCGGTGCCGGATTTTGCAGCGGCAGTGGTTCTTTCCCATGTTATTGCTCTATCAGGATTTTCTATACTCCAGTTAACCGGCGGAAATGGGGTTGTTTCAAATCCTTCTGAAACAGGCGCATCTAAAAGAGGCGAAATTTTTATTACTTTTTTAATAGTATCGTTGCCGGTATATTCGTCGGCTATGCCATTTGGATTAGTGATAAAAATAGTAAGTACATGGTCTCCCGGAGAGGAGGTTATTGAATTTAAAGAAACGACCTGTGAATGACATTTTGCCAACGAACCGGCAAAATTAAAAGTTCCAATACTTCCATTATCAACCTGGTAATTGATGGTAAGTGCTTTTAAAGTATCAAATCCAAAATTAGCAATAGTAATTTCCGGCGTAAAGTCGGGCGTACAGAGTGTGGTAAATGGTTTGTTTATGGAAAGTATCGCGGCATTTTCCTGTTTGGTATCTAATTTATCCATTGAAAAATTATCAACATAAATATTATTTCCAAAATCGTTAACTGATTTTATTCCAATTAAAATAGATGACGCCGGAATATTACATGTGGAAATGCTTACACTTTCATTGCGCCATTGTGATGCAGTTGGCGTAAAGGGAGATGTTATAAAAATTCCCCCGTTTGTACTAAGGGCATTACCGCCTTTGTTGTATGCGGTCGTAATCCAGGTAACTCCGCAATCTGTGGAATAAACAATCTGTAACGAATCTATAGACGCTGCATCGTATTGCGCATAAGCAACATCAAAATTTATTTTTAATGAATCGGTATTAGTGATGTCAATTTTCGGCGACTCTAAAATATCAACTGCTTGCGTGGTTTGATAATTATAGGCGTCTAACGTCATGGAAGCAACGCCTGTTTTGCTTGCGGCTGTGGTTCTTTCCCATGAAATACTGCGATCAGGATTATTTAAGGACCAACCACCCGGGGGCGGAAAAATTGTATCTTCAAATCCCTCAACATTGGGGAGTGGAAGTGTTGGAAGAACTGTAAATGAAACAACACTTGTATCATTTGAGGGTCTTTCGTCTACGGTTCCGTTAGGGTCAAAAGTGTATGCCTGCAAAATATGATTTCCTGTTGATGGGTTTAAGGGAATAGGAACCGAAACATTATATGAACCATAAAGTGGGATATGCAATCCTGTATATGAAATAGCGCCAAGATTTATTCCATCTAATATTAGTCCCACTTTCACGCTTGTAATAGTATCTAAACCAATATTTTTAATGTTTATCTGTGGATCAACAGGCAGCGTACAATAAGGAGTAGTTCCGTTTGGTTCAAAAACATTTGATATCGTAACATCAGTGTTTAACGTTAAAAAAGAAACTTCAGCCCACCATACTCCATACCTGGAATCATCATCTGAAGAGGAGAGCCTTTGATCAGCATATTGTTGAATGGTCCATAAATCTCCTGTAACAGGATCAACCGAAGAATGGCTGTAATCGCCCCACCGGGCTCTTCCGCCTCCATAGTCTTTCCAATAAGTACTAACCCCGCCTTTAAAAATATATTCATCATCAGTGGTATTTAAAGGAGTTGTAGATGTACGTGTACTATAAGCTGCATTAACCCTGGTAGTTGGTGATGATATGGTATATCCAATAATTACATTTTCGGCAGGATTAACGGCAATAGTTGGATAGTAACGTGATATAAGACCGGCCGGATCATCAATCCGGCCTCTTTGCAAAACGGCGCCGGCAGCAGATAATTGCCACCATTGTACTGCAGTGTGATTAAAATTTGTTTCCGGCAAGCCAATATGATGTGCGCACCATATTTTGCCGTTAACCATTTGAGCAGAGCTGATTCTCGCATCGTTTACAGCAAGCTTCCTTGATTCTTCTTCCTGTGGCGCAAGGTTTCCCAATGCAGCATCAGACCAGGCCGAACCTCCGGACGGGTAAACTGCCGCTGACGTATTCCACGAAAGATTGGGAAGCGTACCTGTTATCGTGGACAATCTTATCGCCGAAGCGCTTCCGTTCCACTCCTGAACTATATAAAATTTTGTAGCAGGTATGGTAAGGTCCAGGGCGGTAACAGGACAGGGGACATCACCATCTGCAGTGGTTTTTTCAATAGTTTGTGCATTAGTTCCAAATGAAATGGCTTTTCCTGCAGCGAGGCTGTCTTTATTAAAACAAAATAGCATGGTGCCCGAAAAACTTGCAGCATTTGGAAATTTTCTTCCGGTAATTACCAACAATTTATTATCAAACCCAAGGTATGGATGATCAAGTAGAATCGCCCCGTCTTTGGAAGCAGGAGTGAAGCTATATCTAAACCAGTTACCCTGCGGATCTGAAGTTTGAGAAACTGCTATAAAAACTTTATTGGTTGTTGAGGTTGATATGCCACTTATCCAGTACCTGTTAATATAAGGATCGAATTGCATATAAGGATCAGACATTCCTGAATTATTAAAAAAATTAGAGAAAGTAAGTTTTCCTAAAACGGCGCCTCCGTTTTTAGAATGAATAATTATAAATTCATTAGTAGCCGTAACCACTTCATTTAACCCAACGGTTCCATGGCAATCCGGGGGAATAAAATTAATAGGATCAATGTGTCCTAAAAAGCTTTGTATAGGAACCGGAGATGCTGATTCAATTGTATTGGGTGAAGGAATGGCAGTAAGATTCTGTTTCATGATTTTACCATTAGAAGGGATGGGCATATTCCCATTCAGATATTTCCATCCTCCATCCGGTTCGTGCTCACCCTGGATCTGAAAAGCCTGCGTGGCCTGCCTGTTGGCTAACCCGGTAAAATTAAATTGTTCGGCGTTTATTTTTTGCTGAGGATAAACTTTCAATACTGTTATTGAACAACACAGGAATAAAAAAAAACTCCGGATTGAGTGTGAGGTAACTTTTTTCAATACAGTTATTTTATATTTGAAATATATGTTTTTTGCAAACAAATATCTAAGGGTTTGGATGTGCTAAAATATGATTTTCTTTTCATTCAAAAACTTAACAGATTGCAATTTTATTAATTCTCTTATCTTTCAAAATATTTATTCCAATAGTATATCAATGCACCCTCGTTGTTGTGGTAAACAGTGTAAATTTCCTTTGGGTTGCTTTTAGAAGCGAAATGTGTTTTTTAATCAGGCTAAACATTTATCGAATATATTTAAATAATTAATGAAAATTAAAATATGCTGAATATTAAACAACGACTCATCATAATGAATTTCCTGCAATTCTTTGTTTGGGGATCGTGGTTAATTACTATTGGAGCTTATTGGTTTCAAACCTTGCCAAAATTATATCCTGTTATCGATGAAACCACACATGCAAGCATTTGGACGGGATCCGCTTTTGGAGCGCTTTTTTCTACTATGGGAATTGCTTCTCTTTTTATGCCTGCTATCATGGGCATCATTGCCGATAAATGGATTAATGCAGAAAAGCTTTATGGTTTATGTCACATTTGTGGTGCGGTTGTTCTCTTCACCCTGCCAATGGTTAAAGATCCTTCAACCATGTTTTGGGTATTGTTAATTAATATGATTTTTTATATGCCTACGATTTCTTTATCAATAGCTGTGGCTTATAATGCATTAAAGAAAGAAGGAAAAGATGTTGTTATAAATTACCCGCCCATAAGAGTTTGGGGAACGGTTGGTTTTATCGTTGCTTTATGGGTAGTTAGTTTACTTCATCTTGAAACAACATCGGGACAATTTTATGTTGCATCAGTTGCTGCATTGGTACTTGGCTTATATGCTTTCACTCTGCCCAAATGCCCGCCACGGCATGATCGCATTAAAAGGAAATCATTGATAGATGCGTTAGGATTAAATTCGTTTGCTTTGTTCAGGAACCGGAAAATGGCCGTGTTTTTTATTTTTGCCATGTTGCTCGGAGCGGCGCTTCAATTAACTAACGCTTATGGTGACACGTTTTTGCATGACTTTGCGAATATTGATAAATATAAAAATTTAACTGCGGTAAAATACCCGGCAATCATCATGTCAATCTCTCAAATTTCTGAGACGTTGTTTATTCTTGCTATCCCGTTTTTTTTAAGAAAGTTTGGAATAAAACAAGTAATGTTTATAAGCATGATAGCATGGGTTTTTCGTTTTGGTTTATTTGCTTACGGCAATCCCGGTGATGGCCTTTGGATGATTGTACTTTCCTGTATTGTATATGGAATGGCCTTCGATTTTTTTAATATCTCGGGTTCATTGTTTGTGGAAACGCAATGCGATCCTGCAATAAGAGCCAGCGCACAAGGCCTTTTTATGATGATGACCAATGGTATCGGCGCAGTGCTTGGTAGCTCTATCAGCGGCATCGTTATTCAAAAATATTTTACCAATGCTGATGATAGTAAAGACTGGAATGGGATATGGATAACCTTTGCCCTATATGCATTAGTTGTTGCAATATTATTTGTTATTTTTTTTAAACATAAGCATGATGGTGATACAATTCAAAATATTCATCCGGAACCATTGTTAGTAACGGAAAAATAAATTGTTTAACAATTCGATTGTTAGTTAAAGGCTTTTAAAAGCTTTTCTTATCTTGCTGTTTAAATAAATTTTATGAGACGAAGAAAATTCTTTAGATACTTCATCATTATATTAATTGTAGGTTTTGCAATATTTTTTTATTCTCATTTTTATTGGGAATTCGGACACGGCACTAAAGCGGGCACTCTCAATACTTTTATGAGAAAGGGATATGTCTTTAAAACTTATGAAGGAAAAATTATTCAGAGTGGTTTTAAAGCAAATGTTCAAAGCAATGAATTTAATTTTAGTGTCACAAAAGAAAGTGTGGCCCAAACTTTATTAGACAATGCCGGAAGAGAAGTGGAGGTTCATTACGTGGAATATTTCGGCGCCTTGCCCTGGCGCGGTTTGGAAAAATATATTGTCGACAGTGTGTACGAGGTAAGAGATGGAGATAATAATAGCGGCATCACTCCTAAATAAAAATACTTTAACGCTTTTATTTTTATAGCTATACTTTCTTTTATTGTAAAAATTACCCCAGTACTATTTTTTAAGTTTTTTGCGGATGTCAGAATTTTTATTTTACTTTGTTAACCATTTGGTTAAACTATATGGGTAAAATGAAAATAGAAAAATCTACCGAAGAAAAAATTCTTGCGGCAGCAAAGAAAGTTTTTATCACGAAGGGAATGTACGGCGCCCGCATGCAGGATATTGCCGACGAAGCCGGGATTAATAAAGCATTATTGCATTATTACTTCAGAAGTAAGGAAAAATTATTTGAAGTAATTTTTATGGAGGCTGCCCAAAAATTATTTCCAAAGATCAATTCGATTTTTGAATCAGACATGCCTTTGTTTGAAAAAATTGAAACCTTTACTGAAGAATATATTACGATAATATCAGAAAATCCATACCTGCCTTTGTTTGTATTGAATGAAATCAACCAGGATCCCGAGACCTTTCTTAATAAAATTTGGAATAAGCAAAAATTTCCCAGGCCGCAAAAATTTTTGGAACAAATTGAAAAGGAAGTTAAGAAAGGTACTATTAAAAGAATAAGCCCTTTGCATTTATTAATCAATCTTATTTCAATGAGCGTTTTTCCTTTTGTGGCAAAATCAATGATACAGTTTACGATGGGGCTTGATGAATTGCAGTTCCGGAATGTGATAGAGCAGCGTAAAAAAGAGGTTTCAAAATTTATTATTGATTCTATAAAAAAATAAAAAAATTTTATGCAATATTTGACTAAATGGTTAAATTACCTGGTTAAAATAGTTGGAATAATTTTTATTGTAACCAATGCAACAAAAATTAATGCACAGGATATTTCACATCTTTCAATTGATGAGGCTAATCAATTTGCGAGGCAGAATTATCCAATTATTAAACAGAAAGATTTAATTAAACAAACAGCCAATCTTAATATTGAGAATTTAAGTAAAGGGTTGCTTCCTCAGTTCACGGTAGGCAGCGAGGCCACTTATCAATCTGATGTGATAAAGTTGAATGTCCCTCTTCCGGGTTTTAAAATTGAACCTCTTGCCAAAGATCAATACAAAATTTTTGCAGATGTAAATCAGCTTATTTATGATGGTGGAGTTATTAAACAGGAGAACGAATTACAGCAATTAAATTCAGAAGTTGAACAACAGAAAATAGAAGTAGAATTATATAAATTGAAAGAAAGGGTGAATCAGGTATACCTGGGAATTTTATACTTAGACGCACAAAAACAGGAGGCGGACTTAATTATAAAAGATATACAAATCGGGATAACGAATATGGAAGCACAGGTTCAAAACGGAACTGCATTTAGATCTAATTTGAATATTTTAAAAGCAGAGTTATTGAAAAACCAGCAAATAATAATTGAATTAGATGCATCAAAAAAAGGATTGATTGAAACGCTGGAACTATTCATAAATGTGCATTTGAGCAAGGATGTAGTTTTTGAGAAACCTTTTATTCAATCAAATATTATTGAGGCTGAAATTAACCGGCCTGAGATTAAACTATATGCTGACCAAAGTAAATTATTTGATCAACAAACAGAAATTATTAAATCGAAAAACCAACCTCGAGCAAGTCTTTTTTTACAGGGAGGATATGGGCGACCCACATTTAATTATCTCAACAACGAATTTGGTTTTTTTTATATTGGGGGTATTCGTTTTGACTGGTCTCTAAGTGGGTTGTACACTAAAAAAAATGACAACCAGTTAGTACAAATAAATAAAAGGGCAGTTGATATTGAAAAAGAAACTTTTTTACTAAACACAAATACCCAATTAAAACAAGAGGAATCGGAAATTGATAAAATGGATTTGCTTATAGCAAGTGATAAAGAAATAATTGCATTGCGTGATAGTGTAAAAGAATCTGCAAAAGCTCAATTGCAAAATGGTGTTATTACTGCACATGATTATTTAACTGAAATAAATGATGAAGATGAGGCCAGGCAGACACTTATAACTCATCAATTGCAATTGTTACAGGCGCAAATTAATTATCAAACTATATCAGGAAAACAATAAATCATTTTTCATGAAGGCGAAAATTTTAATAACCACTGCTTTTATTTTTTCTTTAGCTGCATGCAATACGAATAAACATCAGTTTGACGCATCAGGTACTTTTGAAGTGGATGAGGTAGTGGTGTCATCCCAGATACCAGGCCAAATATTATCATTTAATGTAAATGAAGGCGATAGTATTCCAGCCGGTAAAATCGTTGGTGAAGTGGACGCGGAAAATCTAACGCTTCAAAGGGAACAGGTGCAGGCAAGTATAAAAGCTCTTGGAGAGAAAACAGCAGATGTAGTACCCCAGGTCAGTTTGCTTGAGAAACAATTAGCCGTGCAGCAGTCGCAACTTCAGAATTTGTTGCACGAACAAAAGAGGTTTGAAAATTTACTTGCGCAGGATGCGGCTACAGGAAAGCAGGTGGATGATATTACCGCGCAGGTTGACGTAGTACGAAAGCAAATTGCCGTAACGCAGCAACAAATAAACGTGCAGCGTAATAATGTGTCAACTCAAAACCGGGGTATTTTGAGTGAAAGACAACCTTTGGATAAAAGAATAGCAGAAATAAATAATCAGATTGACAAGGCAAATATTGTAAATCCAATTTCGGGAACTGTGATAACGAAATATGCGGAAGAAGGTGAGTTTACTGCAGCGGGAAAAGCTTTGTATCAAGTTGCTGATCTCTCTGAAATGACGCTTCGTGCCTACATTTCAGGCGATCAGTTACCCCAGGTTAAGTTACACCAGACCGTGAAAGTATTAGTAGATAATGGGGTACATTCTTATAAAGAAATACCTGGTACTATCACATGGATTTCTGAAAAGGCTGAATTCACACCAAAGACAATTCAAACAAAAGATGAAAGAGCCAACCTTGTTTATGCAATGAAAATAAAAGTAAAGAATGATGGTTATTTGAAAATTGGAATGTATGGAGAAGTCGTGTTTAATAAGCCCTAAATCTTCTTAAGCGACTTGGATAAGTATGCAATTGTTTGAAATTAATATTCAAGTAATGACTGATTAAAATTTAAAAATGCCAGGGGTAACAGTAAAAAATATTGTCAAATTTTATGGAGCAAAAAAAGATAAAGTGCAGGCTTTATCGGGTATTTCGTTTGAGGTGGCAGATGGAGAGTTATTTGGTATCATTGGCCCGGACGGCGCCGGCAAAACATCGTTGTTTAGAATACTTACCACCTTATTACTTGCCGATGAAGGAGAAGCAACGGTAAATAATTTTGATGTTGTAAAAGATTATAAAGAAATAAGAAACATAACAGGTTACATGCCGGAAAGATTTTCTTTGTACGAGGATTTAACAGTCGAAGAAAACCTGAATTTTTTTGCGACCATCTTTAACACCAATTTTGAAAAAAATTATGATCTCATAAAAGATAT
>CBIGQT010000040.1:0-10737 GCA_966191655.1 uncultured Ginsengibacter sp. | reverse complement strand
TTTACTTAACTTTCAATTACGTTTATGCTTAGCTGTTATATAGATGAAATTAGAAACAAATGAATGAAAATGTATTTATGACTGGCACAAGCGGACGCTTTATGAAGATGTTGGTCTTCCTAAAACATATCTCCACCTAAATAAACCCACACGCAACATCGGCGACCTCTTTTTAATCTTTTATTTCACCTTCCTTCAATGGTTATTCCTTTGCGTTTTGCATAGTCTTCATAAAAATCCCACCCCATACCAACAACCGCATTTTTTTCAAGAATAATAGGTGTTTGTTCTGCCTTGGTAATGTTGCCATCTGCCTTGTTTACATCGGTGTAATACCATAAAATTTCCATGGTATTACCAGCAGTATCAGTTTTAAAATCCCTGCCCAAAGGATTATTTATAATGATGTCTTCTTTCTTGGTAACAAAACTGGTGGTGATATATGTTTGTATTTTTTGCACTCCACCCATTACTTCCATCACTTTATTTTTAGAAGCCCCAAGGTCTACTTTTAACAAATTAGCCTGGTTATAAGATCCGACCTCATCTCTTGATGGCTTTTTTGGCAGGGTTTGGGCGAAAAGATTATGGGCGGTAATTGTCATTGCAAACAATAGCAAAACTGCTGACTTCATATCAAATAAAAGTTTAATGGTGAAATTATTTATCATTTTGCATCAAACGTACAGCAATAAACTAACACCGCAAAAAGCAGCCAAAAAAGCTTCTTAATTGCGCTGCCAGGTCTCCGAGCTACGGCAACAAGTAAGGAATAAATTTTAAAATAAACAAAGTTTAGTTTATAAAAATTTGCACAGGCACAAGAACCTAACTCGCAATTTTACACATCATTCCTGCACCATCCACAGAGCCATAATATAAGTCGCTTTAAAGGATACAAAGTTTTAACCGATATGCTCTTTCGATAAATTTTAGTTTTCTCTGTCTTATTGCTTTAATAATCTCAAAACCTGCAACCCTTTTTCCTGCTGACAGTTTATGTAATATACTCCAGCAGCAAGCTTACTTACATTTACCTGTTGCAAAGTTGTATTACTTTTTACACTTTGTTGCATGGCTAATTTACCCTGCATATCATAAAATGAAATGACAGAAGTTTTTGATGAAGATGGTAAATGAATAGTAATAACATCATGCGCAGGATTCGGATATACTATCAATGCGTTTTTAAACATAAAGTCAACCGAAATTATTATTGAATAACTAAATGTCTCGTCAATATCTGTTTCTTTTAACCTGTAATAATTAATACCATTGGCAGGTATATTATCTGTAAAGGAATAATTATTAAAAGATACACTGTTGCCGGCAGCTTTTACTTTTCCTATATCAGTAAAATGGATGCCATCACTGCTGCGCTGTATTTTAAAATAAGATGTATTTACTTCATTTGCAGATTGCCATTCCAATAAAGATGTATTATTAACCGCCTTGCCTGTAAGGCTTACAAAAGTTACCGGCGTAACTCCATTTGAATTTAATGTATCACTGAATAAAATAAGACCTGTAGCAGGAGTAATAATTTTATTCGTTACCTGTACTGAATAATTGCCCGTAGCCGTAACCGTTAGTGTCGAATCTCCGGTAATGGTTTGATACAATACATTATCTTTATACCAGTGGAAAGTATCATTGGTGAGAGTTCCGCCTGCATATACTGAAAACAAATTTCCATGTAAATGAAGCGGGATAACGGCCTGAGGGTTACTACCTATCCCAGAAGGATGCAGCGCCAGCACCTGTTCAAGACTATCAAACGCAAACATGTTATTAATTATTGAAACCGCACCAAAAGCCGAAATATGCCCCAACGAAACTGGAACTGCCCCGCTTAGCCTGTTATTCTGAAGCAACAAATTAAATATATTGGCAAGGTTGCCCAGCGATCCGGGAAGACTGCCGGTTAATTGGTTATTATTTAACTGGAGAAAACTCGCCTGGGTAAAATTGCCCAACGATGAAGGAATACTGCCACTTAACTGGTTATTGCTTAAATCAAATATTTTCGCCTGCTTCATATTTCCCAACGACGAAGGAATACTGCCACTTAACCGGTTATTGTTTAAATTCAAATTGGTAATTTTTATAAGATTACCCAGCGATGCCGGAATGGTATCGGTTAATTGATCATTATCTAAATCCAGCTTTGTCAACGCAGTCAGGTTACCGAAAGATGTGGGAATACCTCCGCTGAATTTGTTAGCGCCCAAATTTAAAATGCTTAAATCAACAAGATTACCTAATTGCGGTGGTATATTTCCGGTTAATGAATCAGCATTAAGTAATAAAGATGTAAGATGAGTAAGGTTGCTCAAAGATACAGGTATAGTTCCTTTTAAAACGGTATTCCCGCTTAAGTCTAAACCTGTAAGATTAGTAAGGTTGCCAAGAGAAGATGGAATATTGCCGGTTAAATTATTAGTACCCAGGTTTAGGTAAGTTAGTTTAGAAAGATTGCCTATTTCAACCGGGATACCGCCGCCAATGCCTGTAAAACCGCCAGTAAGACTAAGGTTGAGATAAGTAAGATTTGGAATGCTTCCCAAAGATGCCGGCAAACCACCCGTAAAATGATTGGATTGCAGGTTCAAATAAGAAAGAGCTGGCAACCCCGTTAAATTATCACCAGACAGATCTAAACTCTGAAGCTGTTTCAGGTTGCGCAACGCATCAGGAATGCTTCCGGCTAAAAAACCATCCAGGCCAAGGTCGAGCTCTACAAGATCAGTAAGATTGCCGATCGCATCCGGAATGCCTCCTGTCAGACCTGTATTGCCGTTTAACCTTAAAATCAGCAGATTAGAAAGATCTCCCAGCGAAGGCGGAATAATACCAGCCAGTTGATTATCTCCCAAATCTAACTGTATGAGTCTACCCGCATTACCCAATAATGCCGGGATACTGCCGCTTAAATTATTGGAAGTTAATAGTAAATTAGCAAGCTTAGACAGACTACCAAACGATGCAGGGATACTTCCATTTAATTTATTTTCATACAATATCATTTGAGTTAATTCAGACAGGTTGCCCAATGAAGCGGGCAAGGGGCCAACAAGGTTATTACTGTCTAAAATAAGATGATTTACATTGCCGGCCGCGGTTAGCGAAATGCCGTACCAGCCACTTACGGGCCCTGTAAGCCAGCCGGTGTTTTTATACCAGGCGCCTCCGTTAGTACTATTGTACAGGTCAACAAGCGCTAATGAATCCTGCGTATTTGCCTGAGCAATACAATCAGTTTCTACGCCAATACATAAAAAAACAATGAATAAAAGGGTAATGATTTTTCTCATAATATGTTATTTAACTTTTTTTGTAATTTTTAATGGAAACATCGTTTTTTAACGACTATACCATTAAGGCACAAAATAGAATTGTTATCAGGTGTCATCAATAATACATCTGTACTATTTTTTACGATGTAGGGAGTCAACTTATTCAGCAAAGTTTATTGAGTTTAATAACAACAGGCAAAGGCAAGAAGGTTTTTTTAATACAAACTGCCTGATGTAGAGGAAGGTCGATTTCCCGATTGCAGGTTTACGGCTTTTAATGAAATTTGGAAAAGGAGTTATTTTTTATTTAGTAAAATAATTTCATATAAGATGATTTTTATTAGCAATCTTAATAACCTGTGCTTTAGAATTTACCTGTAGTTTTTGATAAATATTGGCAATATGTTTTCGAACGGTATGCGAACTTAAAAATAGTTTTTGGGCGATAGCTTTATAATCGAAACCATCCACTAAAAATTTAAGCACCTCAGTTTCTCTTTCAGAAAGAGCATAAGCAGGGTCAGGTATTGAGGATATAATTTTTCCGGGTATAGATGCATTCATCAGCAAGTCCATGGCTTTACGGGCAATACCTGGACTCATGGGAACGCCGCCAACATCTACTAATTGCTGTATATGATCAATAATAACTGAGACCTTTTCATCTTTCAATAAATAGCCATTGGCCCCTGCTTTAATAGCTTCAAATATTTTTTCATCATCATCAAAAACTGTAAGCATTAAAAATTTAAGATCGGGATACAATACATGCCCATGTTGTACAGCGTGTATCCCATCCATTCCGGGCATTTCTATGTCCATTAATACCACAGCAGGTATTCCTGACGGAGTACATTTTTTCATCTGCTCAAGAAAATCATGACCGTCAGTTGCGCAAAACAATATTTCAATATCTTCTGAATACTTAATTTGCTCAGAAAGAGATATCCTGTTTTGCGATTTATCATCAACTATAGCTATGGGGATTTTCATAATTACAAAATTGTCTATTTCATTATTGCTATACAATAATACATATGGCTTATTATTAAATTATTTTTTTGATAATGTTATAAGTGTGCCATTGTTTTCATTGCTCGTAATTTGTAATATCGCCTGTATTTCCTTAGCTCTTTCTCTCATATTTTCCAAACCGTAATGTCCCTTGTACAATACTTTGGTATCAAAGCCATTTCCATTGTCTGCAAGAGAAATGGTATATGCTGACGGCGCCTCAGTGATAACCGATAAAATTATTTCGTTTGCATTTGAATATTTAACTGCGTTATTGACCGCCTCCTGAAAAATGCGAAATATGTTCAGCGCTTCTGCCGGAGTTAATATAATTTTTATATCTAACTTTTCATGCACACTCAGTTTCATATTTAATTTATGCGATAGTTGATTTTGTGCATGCAGTTTCAACCTGTCTTCTAATTCTTCTATTTCAACTGTTTCTTTTTTAAGCGCCCAAATGGTTTCTCTAAGATCTGTTATTGTATTTTTTGCGGTCTGATTTAATTTTCCAAGCCGCTCATTTTTATCTTCATCTGTAAGTGATGAGGGAGCGTCTATAAGAAAATCCATATTACTGCTTATATAGCTTAATTGCGACCCAAGATTGTCGTGCAATTCTGCAGCAATACGATTTCTTTCCTGCTCTTCAGCTTTTTCAACGGCTACAATACTCAGCCGCTGTTCTTCTTCGTGAAGCATTTGCAGTTTCAACTGCTGGCTTTTTTTATTCTGTTTAAAAAGAAGAAAAGAAAAAAAAGTACCAAGCAATAGCAGTAACAAGGAACCATAGACCAGGTAATTCTTTTTTGTAAGATCGTATTGTTGTTGTATGATAGTAGTTTGTTTTTTTTGAAGATCGTACTTAGCCTCTATTTCAGTAACTGCTTCGGCTGTATTAACCTTGTACATGGAATCCTGCAATTGCATTTCCTCATTTAATACTTCGCTGTATTTTTTATAATCGCCTTCTACAGAATAAATTTCAGCGAGCGAACTATAAACGGTTGTCATAGAAGCAAAATCACTTCCATTCGCTTTTGCAAGATCAAGGGCCTGCAAATTAATTGCTATAGCTTTAGCATTGTCATTGTATTCGTAAATGGAAGAAAGCGCTATCATATCAACTATTACATAAAAAACATCGCCAATCTTTTTCCTGATAGTAAGCGCTTCCGTAAGCGCCGCTTCAGCGGGCTGCAGCTTTTTGTATTCAGCCAGTATCTCTCCATACAAACTTAAACTGTTTGCAAGGTTTGTAAGCGTACCACCTTCACGGGAATATTTAATCGCTTTTTCCAGGTTAGCCATTACTAAATCTTCATTTTCTTTTGTTTTATTTTCTGTATATAAATGATGATAAGCAATGGCAAGATTTATATAAACAAAACTGCATGTAGATTTAAGTCCATCGGTTTGCATTAAGCTTATTGCTTTATAATGCCATTTTAAAGCTTCATCAATTTTTTTTAAACGCAGGTTTACATTGCCAATGCTTGTATTAAACCGTATCATCGCAACACTGTCATGATTTTCTTCGGCGAGCGTTAATAAATGAAGGTCTTGTTTAAGCACTTCTTCGTAATTGGATGTCCTCATCAATATGTTTGCCCTTAGCAGCCAAAACTTTGCATAGGCGTTACTGTAACCGGCTACTTTTTGAGATCGCATAATTACGCCATCAATCACTTTAAGAGCAGTATCCAGTTGGTTTTTTTGAAACAAATATGCAGCGATGTAATAATCACTTAGCGCCAAAGCATTATTGTTCTTTTCTTCTGCAGCATTTTTTTTTGCAAGCAAAGCATATTTGTACAAAGTATCGGCGCTAAAAGATTCCCATTCGTCACAGAATGCCAGCGTTGCGCTGAGCCTGTTGCTTGAAGAAGGTGAAATGGCAATATTGTTTTTTAAGCTGTCTAACCTTGATAGCTGGGCGGACAAATCCAAAGCAGAAAAAAATAATACAAAAAGAAATAGCCTTCTGCAGTTAGTAGAAATCATAATACAAGTTAACGCTATAACCTAAATGTAGAAAAAGAAGTGAAAGAAAGGCCTGCCGGATGAATGGAAAATTTAAAAATAGCTCATATATGTTATTGCAGAAAGATATGATACATCACAACTTTACAATTCAAAAGTTATTATCTATAATGAGGGCACTACGGTTATATCCTTTGTTTATTCCCGCCACCTATCCCTCTCATCAGGGCTAAATTTCCAGGGAGCAAAATTATTTTCAATGTTGCTGAACATCGTATTCCATTCAGCGGGAGCGTTGCTTTCTTCCATAACCAAAGAGCGGCGCAGTTCAAAAATAATATCAAGCGGGTTGATACTAACTGGGCATTCTTCCACGCAGGCATTGCAGGAAGTGCAGGCTCTTAATTCTTCCGTAGTGATATAATTATGCAAAAGTGTTTTACCATCTTCTTTAAAGACACCATTTGCTTTAATATTTTTTCTTACTTCCTGCATTCTGTCTCTTGTATCCATCATAATTTTCCTGGGATTCAAAAGTTTGCCTGTAATGTTGGCCGGGCATGCAGCAGTACATCTTCCGCATTCGGTGCAGGTATATGCATCTAATAAATTTTTCCAGCTTAAATCAAAAATATCTTTAGCACCAAACTTTTGCGTTTGTGCCTCAGCGCCTGCCTGTCCGGTAGGCAGGTCAGCAGGTGCCAGTTCAGGCTTAAACATATATTGAACTTCCTTTTGTACGCTTTCCATATTTTCCATTTTGCCTTTCGGCTCCAGCGGTTTGTAATAGGCATTGGGAAAAGCAAGCAGGATGTGAAAATGTTTACTATAAGGAAGATAATTTAAGAATGCAAAAATGCCGGTAATATGCAGCCACCAGCAGGTTCGCTCTATTCCAATTAGTGAAGAAGGAGAAAGATGTTGTAGATAAGTTGAAAGAAACCCCGATAAAATGAAATTGCCGTGATCAGCATAGTGAGGGTTTCCCTCTAATTGCAAAGCCCTGTCTGCCGAGTTCATTGTTAAAAATAAACTCATCAAAATAATTTCTGTAATTAAAATTAAATTGGCATCTGTTCGTGGCCATCCATCCAGGTCATGCGTTATAAAACGTTTTAATTTCAGAACATTTCTTCTTATTAAAAAAATAACGCACGCCAATAAAACACCAATGGCAAGTATTTCAAAAAAATCAATTACAAAAGTATAAAAGCCTCCCAGCGTGTTTGCAAACATTCTATGTGTTCCAAAAATGCCATCCAGCACAATTTCCAATACTTCAATGTTAATAATGATAAACCCTGCATAAATTACAAAATGCATAATGCCAACAAGAGGATAACGAAACATTTTTTTCTGTCCTAAAGCCAGCAGTAGAACATTTTTCCAGCGTTCACTTTTGTTATTGGATAAATTTTCGTTATGCCCTAAATTAATATTGCTGTATATTTCCTTAACTTTTTTTGCAAATAATATGACAGCACTAATCGTTAAGAGAATAAAAAGAATTTGCTGCATGATTTCCATAAAAAAGATATGTTGCTAAGTTAATGGTTTGAGTGGTTTTATCGTTCAAATGTAAATGACTATTTATTTTCATAAAAAATATTGATTATGGTTTCTGATAATTTAATTCTTACTGCAGATACTGCACGTAAAAAATTACAACGAATGGCTTATGAAATCATTGAAAAAAATATTGGCGAGAAAGAGATCATTCTTGCAGGTATAAAAGACAGCGGACTTATTATTGCCAATATCATTAAAGAATTATTGCAGGATGTTTTTAAAGGAAAAATTTCAGTGATTGAAATTGAAATTGATAAAAAAAATCCGAAAAATATTTCAATATCAGGAAGTAAAAGTTTTGATGATGCAGTGATAATTATCATAGACGATGTCGCCAATACCGGCAAAACATTGTTATATGCGACAAAGCCTTTCATGGATTTTTATCCAAAGAAAATACAGGCATTGGTTTTGGTTGAAAGAAGTCATAAAGAATTTCCTGTTGCGCCCGATTATGTTGGGCTTTCTATTTCAACCGCAACCGATGAAATAATAATTGTGGAAGCAAAAGGAAATAAAATATTGGGAGCAAGATTGAGCCCATCCCCAACCCCTTCCCGAACGGAAGGAAACTAACGTTGGTTACTAAAGATTGGAGATAATATAAGTAAGCCCCCTGAAAAAATTGCAGCAAGTATGTAATGTTTGTATTCCCCCCTTCGGGCCGGGGCTAAAACACTATCCAATGTCCCTTAACACTTCCATTGGAAAATTCAAGAGCGGGTGCAGGAAACTTGAAAGCATCTAATACAAAAAATAAAATCTTTAAGGCTTGTTTTTTAGTTCTGATTTTTGAAAAAGCAACATCCGGGGAAATGTACCATTGCCTGTATCGTTTAATATCACTACGGTCAAAAGTTACATTACCATTTTCGTCTGTAGCTACATTACTTCTTGCGCCAAACATTCCTTCAGCACCATAACCTATTGAGAACGACAGCCACCTGGGAAGTTTTGTATCGGGAAAAAAAGAATGAATATTTGCACTTAGCCAATAGGTTTGTGCATTGTAATCTTTTATAAGTCTTTCAATGGTTGTTTCACCAAAAATGCTATCTGCCCTGGCATTCAAATCTGCTTCACCATAATCTTTTTTGTGAAAAGAAAATTTAAATCTTATTCTCTGATCATCCCATGCAAATTCCTGTGCAATAAACATTCCTGAACCCAGAACATTCGCAGCAAAATCGCCGGGACTAAATCCATATTGTGATGAAAAGCCATCAAGCACTTCTATTATTGATTGATATGCCACGCCAGTTAAGCCGCCCAGCCATATTCTTTGGTTTCTTGGCAAACCCGCCCAGCGCCATGCTTCCATGCTTACCCTGCTTTCGGTGTATGCACTGTAAGCATGTCCTACTTTATCCATTTGCAACCATTCAGCATTATCATTAAAAAAATGAAATGCTGACCGTGGATATTTTGAATACCATGCTGCATTAAGTGCTATGAGTAATCCTCCGTAAACAACAACATTGGCAATAGCAACAAGGCGCACCCTTCCTTTGTTATAAGGATAGATTTTATATTGCTGAAAAGTATCGGTGAAACTTTCAAGCTTGTTTAAAGTAATATCGGGCTTGAAATTATATTGAGCACGGGCGGAATTAAAAGAAAAAAAAGCAGCGGTAAGCAAGATTAGTAACAGCAGCCTTTTCCTGTAGCTTTGCAAAATATACATCATACAAAAATACGTTTAATGCACATTGGTGGTTTCAAATAATCAAAAATGAATATCTTCAAATTGTAAAAAAAAAGAAATGGAAGCAAAAACTGAAAATAAAATTAATGAGTGGTTATCGGGAGATTATGATGAAGCCACCAAAAATGAAATACTTCGTCTAAAAAAAGAAGATCCATCGCAACTTGAAGATGCTTTTTATAAAGACCTTGAATTTGGCACGGGTGGCCTAAGAGGTATTATGGGTGTTGGCACCAACAGGATGAATACCTATACAGTTGGAATGGCAACGCAGGGATATGCGAATTATTTGAAACAATGTTTTAATGAAGTGAAAGTGGCTATTGCTCATGATAGTCGTAACAACAGCCGGAAGTTTGCAGAAATTACCGCTAACATATTTGCTGCGAATGGAATTAAAGTTTTTTTATTTGAATCACTACGCCCTACGCCGGAGTTGAGTTTCGCGATACGTACGTTAGGCTGCCAGGGTGGTGTAGTGTGTACTGCTTCTCATAATCCAAAAGAATATAACGGTTATAAGGCTTATTGGGACGATGGCGCTCAAATGGTATCTCCTCACGATGAAAATGTAATTGCCGAAGTTGAAAAAATTAAAAGCCTCAGTGATGTAAAATGGGAAGGGAATGAAAATAACCTGCCTGCCGGACAGGCAGGCATTACCATTATCGGGAAAGACATGGATGATAAATATATTGAAATGGTGAAGAGCCTGAGTGTAAATCCCGCTGCGTGTAAAGCACAGCATGATCTTAAAATTGTATATACTCCCATTCATGGTTCAGGAATTATGCTGGTGCCCCAGGCATTAAAAGCATTTGGATTTGATAATGTTCATATTGTTGAAGAGCAGGAAAAGCCGGATGGAAATTTTCCAACAGTTGGCTATCCAAATCCGGAAGAAAAAGCAACCATGAGTATTGGTTTAAACAAGGCCAAAGAACTTGGTGCAGATATTTTACTGGGCACCGATCCTGATGCAGATCGTGTAGGCGCCGGCGTTAGAAATGAAAATGGGGAATGGGTTTTATTAAATGGAAATATTGCTACAATAGGTATCACTGATTTTGCACAGCATGAATTAGGCGATATCGTTTATGTTGATATCAGTACAAAAGGAAAATCATTATCTGCAGAAGAAGTCTTCGGAACCGTAGAAGCTGTAAAAAC